>JAATFW010000289.1 GCA_015654985.1 Sphingobacteriales bacterium
GCAATCCTTCCTGTTCTTTCAGCCCGCGTTTTTTACGGTCCTCCGTATCTGTAAGCTCAAAACCTCTGGAATAACCCAGTAATGGCAATATATCGGTGTTGTTAATAAATGTACCGTTGCTGACGTAGCTGGTGTTGGTATTGCCATTAATAAATCCTTTTTGTATGCGCTTACCAACTACCTGCATAACCAGCGAATCGCCGGGTGCCAGCGGGGTTTCCAACTGGTAGACCTTAAACCGGTAAGCCGCATAATTTTTCACCGGTTTTGCGGGTACGCTAAAATCCAGTTTGCTGTAATGCAGCAGATCGTCATCAGGCTCCTGTACAAGTAACCGGGCGATGGGGATATGCAGCAGGTTTTTGTACGTCACGGTAACACGCAGATCCAGATTCCCTTTTTCAGGAACCAGGTCGATGCTGCCTTTGACATTTACAACACTGGGCTGCAATACCTTGCCGTAAAGACGTTTCAGGTCTTTCTCATATTGCGCCTGCAAATCTTTATCCGCTTCGGGGTTGCGATACCGGTTCCACACGGTGGTGTTGATGTAATAATAGCTGCCCGTACTAATGGCCAGCAGCAAGCTTAATACAGCGAATATCAGTTGCGGCTTACCAAAGCGTTGTTTGCCGCCGGTTAGTCTTGTGAGGAGACTGGTATCAGTACCCCGCTGGTAGGCCAGCACGGCAATAACCAGCAGCAGACCGCATATGCCGGTCCAGAATAATTTCAATACCCAGAATTTTTCCAGCTCTGCAGCAAAATGGTTCATGTCTGAATATGTGCCTGTACTGCCGCTGTTGGGGATCAGCAGGTTGAAGAATATCTTAAGCTTATTGGTAAAAATGATGTAAATATAGAACAGAATGCTTACCGCGTAGCCAATGAACTTGTTACTGAACAAGGCCTGCACGAACATCGTAATAGCTGTATAAACCAGCATCGGCACGTAAACCCGGAGCATGAGTACTTTGAAGTAGACATCCGGCTCAATAAAGTTAAAGCCTTTTCCCCATTGCATAATGATACCCACCGGAATCAGCAGCAGCACATACACCAGTATGATAGCGGCCATCGCCAGGTATTTGCTCACAACCGGAACAGCATAACTGGTAGGCAGGGCATCGTAGATCTGGCTGAAGCGGATCTCTTTTTCCTTCCACATCAGCTCGCCCGAGTAAAACAATGTCATAATGATAATGATCAGTATTACTTCGCTTGCTATAAATCCCGCAATCATAGAAGACAAGGGATACAGGTCCTGCCCGTACCACGTAGAAGCATAGGCGGCATCCATTGCGATCAGCAGCAATCCAACCACGGCAATACCGATAAAAGGTATAGAGCGGAATATCTCTTTAAAATACAATTTGGTTAGCACAGCTACCTGCCTGAACCAGGTTAAAGTATCATAAACCGGCGGCACGAACGGTATGGGCCGGGTATCGGGCGGTGTGATCTTTTCTTTCTGAAATATCCGCTTTTTCCATAAGCCCGTGTAAACTGCCCTGAACCTGAACGCGATAAAACTGATCACAAAAAATATCAGGCCCACACTTATCCAGATTAGCCGGTTTAGCAGTAGCAGCCCGCTTAACGGCACGGTTAAGGTGTTTTTTTCAGCAACTGTCCAGTAGCGTGTAACTGCAGACAGGGTATAGTTCGCAAAGGGATCCAGCAGCGCTGCTTTATGCAGATTCTCTATATCGCCGGCCAGGGTGGTTACAATAACGTATATGGCGATCAGCACAATAGCCTGCAGGTAAACGAACAGCATCTTGCGTGTAAGGGCGCCGATAGCAAAAAACAGGCACGAAAAAGTGAACAGGTTAAAAACGATGATATCCAGCCAGGGCTTTACAAACTGCCCCAGGGTAATGGGCAAAAACCGCGAAGGATCACTTGATCCGATCAGGCTTCCCAGGTACCCTCCCCAGATAAAACCGGTGCTGATGAACAGCAGGACGATAAACGATCCGGTAAACCTGCCCAGTAAATAGCTGGTCTTGTTGATGGTGGTTGTAAATACCAGCGATTCCATTTTATGCTCAAAATCACGCAGAATGGGCACGCCCATAACTGCCGAAGCAATGAAAAGGCAGGGTATGATACTGAATATAGAACTGATATTATAAATGACCACTGATGCATTCTGTTTGATCTTACCGATATCACCGCCAAACTGCAGGCCGCCTTTCCAGCCAAATGCCAGCAGCGTCAGAAGCAGTACCAGTGCAAAATAGATATAGGTAGCAGGCCGGTTAAACCGGTATTTAATTTCGAATTTGATAACTTCCTGGAACATGGCAGAACATTAAACGGTCAATGATTGCGGTTGATTGCCAAAGATGTACGAGAAGTAAACATCTTCCAGGTCAGGATATACCTGTTCAAAGCCAGTATCGGGTTGTGTATCGGCCAGTACATGCAGGGTAGGCTTTCCGGCTACCAGCTTGTCTGATATCACATTCAGTTTTTCCTTATAACCGGCTGCCTGATCGCGGTCCGTCCGCTTGCTCCATATTTTACCTTTTAGATCTTCTAACGACTTCAGGGGATTGCCCTGCATCAGCACCTCCCCCCTGTTGATGATGGCCATATCGGTGCAAAGTTCTTTAACATCTTCTACAATATGGGTAGACAGGATTACGATGGTCTCCTCGCTTAATTCGCCAAGCAGGTTGAGAAAGCGGTTGCGCTCGCCGGGATCGAGGCCTGCGGTCGGTTCATCCACAATAATGAGCCTGGGATTGGATAACAAGGCTTGTGCAATGCCAAAACGCTGTTTCATCCCGCCCGAATAGCCCGACAAATGTTTCTTCTTATCGTTAAACAAATTGGTCTTATGCAGCAGTGAAGCGACCAGTTCTTTACGCTGACTGCGGTTACTGATACCTTTTAACACCGCCAGGTGATCCAGCAAATCCACGGCTGATATTTTGGGGTATACGCCAAACTCCTGGGGCAGATAGCCCAGTGTTTTACGCAGCTCGTCTTTATGGTGCAATACATCTATTTCTTCAAGGTGTATAGAGCCGGAGTCGGGTTCCTGAAGGGTGGCGATAGTACGCATCAGGCTGGATTTGCCTGCACCATTCGGCCCAAGCAGCCCAAACATACCTGAATTAATAGTTAAATTGACAGATTTTAATGCCTGAACGCCGTTTGAATACGTTTTGGAAAGATTTTGAATAATGAGCTGCATGACTACGAAAAATTAACGGATACAAGATATTAATTTTTAGCATAATTCAGGATATAATAGTTAAATCAATAAATACCTTATTCCTTTTTGACCGCAGTCATAAATAACGAGCCGAAAATTAAATATAATACTGGCATAGGCTTCAAATTGAAGTCTCAATGAGATGATCAGATAAATTCAGAATTTCATGGCAGATTGTTCTCATGGTTCTGAATGATATGATCAGTGATCCGGATGATCAAAAGGAAAAAAACGATCAGAGCTATGTTTCAGATTAAAAAATTGGATATCTCAAAATCAAAAGAGCTGTTAGCAGCTAAAGGCTTACTCATTCCTCAATGATTGTATTGGATTGCCCATAGCAGCTTTAACGGCCTGCCACGCGATGGTGGCTAGTGCTACTCCCAGAGCGATTGCTCCCGCTTCAATGAATACTACGGGTCCTATAGTGATCCGGTAAGCAAAACCCTGCAGCCATTTATCCATCGCCCACCAGCAAAGCGGGATCGCAACGACAATGGCGACGAGTATGAGTTTGATAAAATCCTTTGACAAGAGTATTACGATAGCGCTTATTGACGAGCCCAGCACTTTACGGATGCCTATTTCCTTTACACGCTGCTGCGCCATAAAAGTCGACAGGCCAAACAGGCCGAGACAGGCAATGCAAATAGCGAGGCACGAAAAGAATGTGAACAACTGCCCGAAATGCTGATCGGATTCGTATTGCGCGCTGAACGATTCGTCGAGAAAATGATATAGGAAAGGACGCTGCGGAACCAGTTGGCTCCAGGTTTCTCTTAAGCGCGCAAGGGTAGCCGGTATATTGTCACCTTTAATGGAAACGGAGATCCGGTTGAGACTGTATGGATAGCCATATCTTAACGTCAGCGGTTCCACTGCCTGGTGAAGCGACCGGAAGTTGAAATCCTTTACTACACCTATGATGGTTCCTGTTCTTCCCCATTGGGTAAACTTTTTGCCTACAGCATCGGCGGGACGCGCATATCCATACAGCCTTGCAGCCGCCTCATTGATGACCATGGATTGCGCGCTGTCTGTCGGGTATGAGCGGGAATAGGCCCTGCCTGCAACAAGCGGGATATGATAAGCAGGAATGAAATCGAAATCGATTTCATATATAAAAGGTGTCTGGTTACTCATTTGTCCGCCGGGCGTCTGTATCTGGGTACCTGCATTGGGAAGAAACTCTCCGGGTACTGCGCGGGAAGCAGCTACCGAAACCACCCCTGGCTGATCGGCAATGGCCTTTTTAACTGTTTCTATATTTTGCCGCACCTTTTCATCACCTTCAAAATCGAGGATTACCATCTGATCTTTCTGAAATCCGAGGTCATGCCGGTTTACGTATTCCAATTGAGTGTATACAATAGTGGTTCCGGCAATCAACGCAATGGATAACGTAAACTGAAAAACGACCAGTGCCTTGCGAAGTGGAATGCCTTCTCCTGAAGGGTTGAATTTGCCCTTCAAAACGGCTATGGCCTTGAACCCGGATAAGAACCAGGCGGGATAAATGCCTGCCAGTAATCCGGTAACAACGGCAAACGCGGCCATGTAAACAGGCAGCAGCGGAGTGAAGAAATTGCTATAAGAGAGATCTTTGCCCGATAACTTTCCGATCACAGGAATGCCTGCCTGCGCCAGTATCAGCGCAATAACAGCGGCTGCCACCGACAACAGAACAGATTCGGAAAGAAACTGCACCATCAGGCTGGAAGGCCTTACACCCATCACCTTTCGCACGCCAATTTCTTTTGCCCTTTCCAGCGAACGTGCGGTAGACAGGTTCATGAAATTGATACAGGCAATGAGCATGATGAAAACAGCAATGCACGAAAACAAATACACATTGAGCAGGCTTCCGGTAGGACCCGGTTGCCTGGCTGCAACAGAATGCAGGTAGGCGTCTGTCATTTTTTCAAATGAGATGGCATATCCTTTATCTTCACTATTGTGCCGTTTGAGAAAAGCCGCACTTTGTTTCTGAAGTGATTGGATATTGGTATTCTCTTTGAGCAGCACATAAGTATAAAAATCGACATATCCCCACCAATCAAAAATTTCCGACCGGTACTTTTTTGCGGTTGCCATTGAGATGAGCCCGTTGAAGGTAAACTGAGAATTGGGCGGAACATCTTCCATCACCCCGGTAACCAGATAACTGTCCTGGTTGTCCACCCGCAGCACCTGGCCAACAGGGTTTTCATTACCGAAAAATTTCCGGGCTACTGTTTGGGTAAGGACAATGTTATTGGGCGCCGTTAATGCAGTGTGCGGATCTCCGTATAGCATTTTCCAGCTGAATACATCAAATGCTGTTGAATCCATAAAGAGCAGGTTATCCTGTTGAAAACGTTTTTCGCCGTGTTGCAGCAGCAGGCTGGCAGGACTCATGAACTGCACTACTTTTTCAATTTCAGGAAAATCAGCCTGGAGGGCGGGTCCTAAAGGCGCACAACCCCAAACCTGATAGTCTTCAGGGGTCGGGGCTGTTAAGGTTTCGCCATTCTGCACGTTGCGGAAAGCCTGTAAGACACGGTACGTACGATCGCGTTTGGTATGATATTGATCGTATGAAAGCTCATGCTGTATGTAAAGAGTAATGAGTACACAACATGCCATTCCAATGGCCAGTCCGGCGATATTGATAAAACTATAAAATTTTCGCTTCAACAGGTTGCGCCAGGCGATCTGGAAAAAATGACGGATCATTGCTTTTTGATTAAGTACCTGTAATGAAACTAAATGCATGCCATTGTGTAATGTACTTAAAAAGAGAAAGGTGCAGACGTACTGGTGTTCAATACCGGACAGCTACTGTACGTTAACGTTCCATAAAAAATTTATTCCAAAAGGCGACAGCGTTTTATTCATATAACGTTTCAAAGTTCTGATGCTTAAGACCAAAAGCCTTTAGTTTTCAGCTTGAGCTATAATTGGGTTACAATACAGGAAGTAGCTTTCAGTATATACAGAACCAAATCACCTGGTACCTGTTAAGTATTGATGAAAAATATTAATCTGGAAGAAGTATTGATCCATGCCGCCAGGAAAGGTAATGTACCGGTTATACGGGAGCTGGCAGAAAAAGGCGCAGACCTGAATACAAAAGATGAGAAAGGTTATACGCCGCTGATCATTGCCTGCTATAATAACCAACTTGAGGCCGCACGATTCCTCATTGATAATGGGGCCGGTGTAAATAGCGCCGATCCTGGAGGTAACACAGCTTTAATGGGCGCTTGCTTTAAAGGATATTCTGACATTGCCCGATTGCTTATTGAAAAGGGTGCCAGCCTTAATCAAATGCACGGTAACGGCGGTACAGCATTGATGTTTGCTGCTATGTTCGGTCGCAACGAAATTATTAAGCTGTTGCTGGAAGCAGGTGCCGACAAAACTTTGACAGATGTACGGGGACAAACAGTTTACGACATAGCCCGGCAACAAAACAATGAGGAAGCGTTAGTTATACTCGGCTAAATAAAAGAGCACCCAAAGGCGCTCTTTTATTATCAGTTAAGCAGGAATCTTCCTGGCCCGTTCCCGTTCCCAGAAACGATGCTGCCTGATGGCACCAATAAATTCCTGCGCCAGTAAAGCAGCATCATCGCCAATGATGATTCCTTCATCAGACGGGATCTTTTTTGAAAAATACGTTGCTTCCAAAACCTGCAGGGCATCTGTATCAGCCGCAATTGGCTTACAATGCTTAAATGCTTCATTTAGAAAATGTACCGCGTCAGCATCCGCTTCTATTGAAGCCACGCTGTTTTTACCGCCCGGAACATAAACAGCATCAAACAGTACCGAGGCAGTGGTAAGCACCGTGTCGTCAACCTGCAACTGCTCATCGTTAAGCGAAGTAAGGAACCCGGCATGGCAGGATACAATCTCCACTACCCCTCCTTCGGCCTCTATGGCGTCCTTTACAGAGCGTACACTCCGTTCGTCCACGCCATCGGCAGCCAGGATAGCTACTTTTCTCGTTTGGATGCTATCTTTCGGCGTATTTGCCATACTTAGAGCATCTGATATTTTTACACTGCCCTCCACATTCACCGGCTCGTAATCCGCCGGGGTTCCATTGGCTGGTACGCTTTTGTTAACCGGTTGCTCAGGTGGCTGGGGTACATGCAGACCCAGTGCCACGGCAACCTGTGCTGCCAGTCCTTTGTCGACAAGGGAAAGGATGCCGAGCATACGCTCGCGTATCGCGATTGTCTTTACCTTACCAAGCTCGAAGGAGAAAGCCTGCACGATATGATCTTTTTCTGGATCTGACTGGCTGTTAAGAAACAACCTCGCCTGACTGAAATGGTCGAAGAAACTTTTGCTGCGTGCCCTTATTTTATTCCCTTCAATCCGCTCGGGGTAAGCAACATAACCGCCCTGTTCGGCTCTTACCTGTTCGGGCGAGTTGGCGGAAAGTGAATTTGGACCGTAGCTGGTCTTGCCGCTATCGATATTTTGTCGGGAAAAGCCATCACGTTGGTTGTTGTACACCGGCACCACCGGTTTGTTGACAGGAAGCTGCTGAAAGTTCGGCCCTCCCAAACGCAATAACTGCGTGTCGGTGTAAGAGAACAAACGTCCCTGGAGCAGCGGGTCATTGGTAAAATCTATGCCGGGAACAATATGCCCCAGATGAAAAGCGATCTGCTCGGTCTCCGCAAAAAAATTATCCGGGTTACGGTTCAGCGTCAGCTTACCGATGCGCTGCACCGGTACCAATTCTTCCGGAATGATCTTGGTGCTGTCAAGCAGGTCAAAATCGTATTTAAATTCGTCTTCCTGCGGCACTATTTGTACGCCCAGTTCCCATTCGGGGAAAGCACCGCTTTCGATTGCGTCCCAAAGGTCGCGACGATGAAAGTCAGGATCTTTGCCCGATATATTCTGCGCTTCGTCCCATGCAACGGAGTGTACACCCAGTAACGGCTTCCAATGGAACTTAACAAAGCTGGCTACGCCTTCTGCATTTACAAAACGGAAGGTGTGTACGCCAAAACCTTCCATCATCCTGTAACTGCGGGGAATGGCGCGATCGCTCATCAGCCACATGATCATGTGTGCCGACTCAGGCATCAGGGAAATAAAATCCCAGAAAGTATCATGTGCTGATGCCGCCTGTGGTATCTCGTTATCCGGTTCCGGTTTAACTGCGTGGATCAGATCAGGAAACTTGATTGCATCCTGGATAAAGAACACAGGAATATTATTACCGACCAGATCAAAATTGCCTTCCTGTGTATAGAACCGCACGGCAAAACCCCGTACATCACGCGCGAGATCGGTTGATCCACGGGACCCTGCTACTGTTGAAAAGCGTACAAATACCGGCGTTTCTATTTCGGTATCGTTCAGAAATTGCGCTTTAGTAACGCTGGCCATCGGTTTATAAACTTTAAATACACCATGTGCACCCGAACCACGGGCGTGGACCACCCGCTCAGGAATGCGCTCATGGTCAAAATGCGTGATCTTTTCACGCAGGATAAAATCCTCCAGCAGTGACGGTCCTCGCTCGCCGGCTTTCAACGAATTTTGATCATCATTAATTGGCAAGCCTGTATTCGTAGTCATTCTTTTTCCCAGAGCATCGTCGGTAAATGGCTCCAGTTGAATACGTTTTGTATTGGTGGGTTCTGTAGCCGGTTTTTCGGCTTTTCTCTTTGCTGCCATATTATGATTCCTGTGAAGCCTGATAATTAATGTCGTTCTCTGCCAATTCGGTTAGTAAAACGTCGGCATTCTTCTCTTCGTCAAGTGTCTGAGCCAGAATTTCTGAAATATCAGAAAGACCAAGAGTTGCAGCAAGCTGCGTAAGCCCGCCGTACGTGGCGATCTCATAATGTTCCACTTTTTGTGAGGCGAGGATAATGCCTACATCGCGCGTGGCTGTGCCCGCTTCAGTACCTTCTACAATCTCTTGTCCCTCCAGTGTGAGGCCCTCCATAGCATCGCACTTTTTGGCTAATGCCTCTTCGCCCAGTAAGCCAAATACTTCTTCAAGACGGCTTACATGAACTTTGGTCTCTTCCAGATGTGTTGTAATAGTCTGTTTGAGCTTTTTTGATGACGCAGCATCAATCATTTTTGGCAAACTTTTTACCAGGTGGTTCTCAGCCCAGTAAATGTCCATAATGCTGTCCTTGAATAATTCCAATAATGCGGGATCAGCATCAGGTGAGGTTTTTGTAGCAAACTTTGGTTCGCTACCTGTTTCTTTTTTCATAATATAGATAGTATTAAATATTTAAGGATGTAACCAATATTACAACTAAAAGACTATCCTAATGTTTGCCGGAAATAAATTCCATACTGTCGTAGTTATCCTGTGCTTTTTGATAAATTTTTCCCCTATTGCGCACTTTGGAACATAGGGTTACATTTGTCTTATGTATGAAAGAAAAATACCGTTGAGCTTGAATTGCGGTCTTGATCTGGTTGGCGAAGTGCTTTACGGCAAATGGAAGATCCGTTTGTTATGGTTTATCAATGAAGGGCATAAACGCCCGGGCGAATTACAACGCAAAATTCCGGATGCTTCACGAAGGATTTTAAATATTCAATTAAAAGAACTGGAAGATCACGAATTAGTAACAAAAATAATATATCCGGTTGTTCCTCCAAAGGTTGAGTATAGTCTTACTGAATTTGGCAGAACCTTAATTCCTGTAATTTCGGTTATAGGCCAATGGGGCGATGTTAATGAAGAACGTTTACGGTCGGTCATTTTAAAACGGCTTTCAAATCCGAATTAACATGTAGTGTATAGCCCGGCCCGGTGAAGAATTGAATAAATGTTGTAAACTATTGTTCCTCCCCGATTTCTTCATTTTTTTTATAAGAAGGAACGACAAACGTATTCCTGACCCTTGCAGAGGTCCTGAAATAGGTGGCAGATACAAACGTGGTGACAGGCTAATTTTCGGCCCGCATAACCAAACAATTTTGCCTTCTTGATCTTTTCAATAATAACAAAAGATTATACATATGACTGATCCGAAAGAAAACAAAAGTAAAGACAGCCAGGACACTACCAAAGATCCGGGAAATGATGTTGAAACTGTAGTATCTAACAATGATAACACGGAGCCGGTTCCTGACGAGAAGCAACTGGAAGAAAAGAAAGAAGCACAGGATTAAATATCCTGTTGCTTCTTTAAGTGGTATTGCAACTTTCCGGGTTTTATCTTTAATATTTTCAGGGCCTGCTGCATTTGGCTTTTAACAGGTCATCTTCCGAATTTGATATTCGGAATAACTTACTGCCGAACACCGGTTCTCTAACAGTACTTTTTCTCTCGCTGTACAGGTTCCTTCATGATATTTTGCCAATAGCATGCATGTCCCTACCAAATAGTAATTCATTATGTTTTGCTGATTAAATAATAGCACGACACCCTAAGCTCGAAAATACTTTGAGAAGGAAATTCTAAGCGGTTCTTTACACCTTTGAAAAATCAGCAATCTTACTTTTTCTAATTTTTCAAGTTCGTTGGGTTGATTCCAAACTCTTTTTTGAAACTCGCAGAGAAATGAGAAAAGTTTTCAAACCCTACTTCGAGATATACATCTGAAGGCCGCCGTTGTCGTTGTTTGAGCAGATGAAAGGCTAAATCAAGTCGCTTTTTTAACAGCCACTTTTCCGGCGACGTATTAAAGGCTTTTGAAAAGTCGCGCTTAAAAGTAGAGATACTTCTTCCGGTAAGCTGTGCAAACTGATTTATAGGAACATTATAAGTAAAATACCTGTTCATATAGGCATCCAGATCAATTTTAAATGGTTCGCTAAAATCAAACAGTAAATTTGTAAGCGCTGTATTGCGCATTAGCAATTCTATTGCCTCAATAGTCTTCACTAAGGCAAGCGTCTCTGAAAGCTGTTTAGGATCTTCAAAATAAGGCATTAACGATTCAAGGTACCCTTTCATAAAGGGATCCACCGGCAATACCACATTGGGTTCTCCGGTATAAATGCCCGTAGATCTGACACTATGTTCCAGGCTGTACTTTTTTAAAAACTCCTGTGTAAGTATAATATTAATAGACATAAACGGCTCGCTGCCAACCGGTTTTTTTACCATTTTTAAGAGCTGATTTCGCCGGATTAAGCCTAAAGATCCCTTGCCGTATGCCACAATGCCATTTTCAGTACAGACTTCAATCTCTCCCGATGTAATATAGGAAAGCGAATGGTCATGTATGAACGGCTCATGCCCTCTTTTAGGTTCAGTAGCACATGCATATAAAATGTTATATTGCAATCTGTCTTCCATTGTTTAAAAATTAATTATTTTACCCGGATCCTGGTATCCACCCGTCATAGTATTCACGTGGTATAAATCTGCATTATCCAGCTTCCTGAGTTCCTTGTAGAGTTTTTCAGCAAGCTTTCCGGCGAGCTTATCCCTCATTTTGTCATCCTGAGTAAACAACGCGCCTGTACATAGTTTTATCTTTATTCTTTTTGAAGTTCCTGAAAAACTTTCGGGAGTTGTAAGTGTGCTTTTTATGGTGTTCTGGGGGAAACAGTTGATCATAATGGGGGCACTCAGACCGGCAGCTATGGCTGCAACGGGAACTACGGTCATACCAAGCCCGTTAATCCAATAAGCTGTATTTCTGCCCCTTTTTGAAACCACTTTTACCTTCGATAAGTCGAGAACAAAGGTATGTGAGTACCGTTCTCCATCCAAACATAATTTGAAGTGAGCGGACTCTTCATTGAACCGTTGTTTCATTGCATCATCCAATTTTTTCTTAAGGAGACTATCCATATTCTCCGGAAAATGGTATTGAATATTTATAGGTATCATCTTCTCCTCCTGCGCCAGAGAAGGAATACTACAGAATACAAGAATGACAAGAACTAACTGCCTGATACTATTTTTCATAATTTGATTATTAAAATTGCGGAGAAATATGTTGATTACCTGTTGCCTTACTGATGTGATTGTATTCAAGAACCTGATTCCGGTAATTTTCATTACGTTTGAAAGAAATAACTTCCTCTATATGACCCAATACTGCTATCAGAAGCAGTCCTGAACCGAAACCTGCCCAATATCCCTTTTTCAGGGCTGTCAGGAGCAAACCCGCCAGCAATACTGCTATCCATGAAATAAAAATAATCGTCCATGACTTATGGATCTGCTCTGCCTTTTTTATTTCCAGTTCTGCAAACCGGTCTGAACTATCCTGATAAGCTTGATATTTGGGACCTGCGCTTTTTTTTGTTGCATAACCTGAGATTCCGCCCCCTATGATAAAGAATACGCCACCTATAAGCAATGTAATAAAAAATCCCTTTGTATATTGCTGAGGAGAAGCATATTTTAAAAGTAACGCCGCAAGGATAGAGAGCAACAACCCTGATCCGCAAACAATGAAACCTGATAAGGATTCCATAGCATAATATTGCCTGACAGCCTCTGATAAGTTCATAGTATCCATTGGTCTTATTTTTTAGATAAGTTAACAAAACCTAATTGCATATACATATCCAGTATATCTTCGCTGAACCAGGCTTCGGTTATTTTACCATTTACAATATGATAGATACCCATGCCATGCCATTTTGCATATTTATTGGTGGGAGGCATTCCATTAAAGCTACCTGTGTTCAGGCCGCTATTGGTAAAGTATAGCGTTACGTTGTCATTATCTGCAACTATCTTCAATATATCCAGGTGCATATCCTGAAATGCGCTGCCTATTGATGCCCTCAATGATTTTTTGTAAGCATCGATGCCGTTAAGGGTAGTCTCGCCAAAATGCCACTTCATATCCCGGGTCCACAGCTCATCTGCTTTGTCAATATCGCCTTTATTGATAACTTCATCTACAAAGGTTTTTACCACGGTTATATTTGCATTGGCATTATCAATATGATTGATCTTTTGCCTTTTTGTTTCGAGATTACGGAACAGAAAATCAATGGCTGATTTTCTGGCATCTATCGCTTCAGGGATAGTTTTGTAAACGGTAAATGCATGCCACATGCCTTCGGCCACATCTAACTGCGCCGGCACTCCCGCTTCCTTCAGTTTCCAATACATACGTGCAGAGTTACTCAGGAAAAGATCTCTTGTTGAAGTTGTAATTACTGTTGCCGGAAAATCAGAACTATATGTTCCGTAAACCGGCGACACGAGAGGGTCTTTCAACATGGGGTCTTTTTTGTTCTTTGCACCGGTAAAGGGCTTTGCATACAATTTATCTGACTGATTTTTTAATCCAAGTAACTCTCTCCTGTCATTAGCAATATAAGAATCGCCATCTCCTGAAAGATCCAGGCTTGGAGACAGCAGCGCAATTGAATTGATCATCGGTAAATTCTCCTGCTTCGCTTTTAACAGCATCGCCATCATATTGGCTGAACCGGAGGATGTGCTGTAACCAACTATTTTTTGCGGATCATAGGTATTGACAAGGTATTTGTAAACGCTCAGGCATTGGTTCATTGCCACAGGAAACTTAGCCTCCGGAGCCAACGCGTATTCGATCGAATACGTTTTCAAACCTGATTCGTGAGCCATAATTAAGCCGGTCTGATCCGTAGCCGAGCCCATTACATACCCGCCTCCATGTATATAGTAGGCTATTTTGTCGTGATTTTCTGGCTTTACTGTTTTTGGAGTAATAATATACACCTTGATATTGTCTATCAATGTATCCCTGATATCAGGCTGCAGCTCTCTCAGATTTTCCGCCAACTGGCCCTTTTCCATTTTAGCAAACTGGCCTCTCATTTTAAAGATCATCTTATCCGATGGCTGGATCAAAGGCAGCCGGAGATCTCTGAGTTTTTTTAATGTATCAACTGCTGCCTGGCTCATTGTAGCCTCCTGGCTCATTGCCGAACGGATCTTATGTGCGCAGCCTGCTAAGAATAGGGTTGCAAAAAGTACAACTGTGAAGAATGATAGCTTTTTCATTTTATGGATATTTTCATTTGAATAATTATTCGTTAATTAATTGTCTTTTTTATGGTACTCATGAGTGCTGCGCAGTTTGTTTTTTTAATGGCAATGAAGCTTCGATAAGCTCTTATTCATTTCTGTTTGTAAGCGTCAGCTTATCGAGGTTTCATTTAATTACAAAATTCAGGAAAAAGCCGCCTGCTTGTTTTTCTCAGAAGCTCAAATTCCTTTGCTGAGCGGACCAGGCAGGGGTGTTTTTATGGGTTTTATCAAGATATAACTAAAGTAAAATGGAGAAACACTCTGAATCTAACTAATCCGGCGTACTGAAATGGCAGTACAATTAAAAACCACCACCCCTCACCACCCCAAAAGTTTCTTTCGAAAACTGCCCTTTTTTGGGGTTGAACCTGATTATTCTGAA
>JAATFW010000125.1 GCA_015654985.1 Sphingobacteriales bacterium
ACAGGGTAAAGATTGTTACATTTTTTTATTATAAAATTACACTTCTGCTTAATATTTATAAACAAAGACCTTCATAGAAACAGGGGCCCCGGTTCTGCCTGTCTGCAATGTTCTGATAAGTATGTAAATAATAGGGTAGTGGCCTTCAGATTTATAAAAGATGGCAGGTTTAACGATAAGAGTTTTACGGCTAAGCAGCTAACAGATTATTTCAACGAAGATTTAGGTAAGAACTTTTCCGAAGCAGTATTCTCTACCGCCCTGTCGCGTCATAAAGAATTATCCAGAAAACAGAATGAGCAGGGCGTTTGGGTTTATTCACTAAAACCAGAAGAAGCAAAGTAACCAGCGCCGAATGCCCCCGCATTGGCAGGTACCAAAGGATTTAAGCGACCGCCGGTTTACTGCTTTTTCTTTGCCAGTTCTGAACGGACTTTCTTTGCAAAATTCACAGAGGTATTTCAAGCCCGGCAGGCTTGTTCGTCTGAAAAGCCGAACTCAGTGATCAGGCTATTGACAAATTCATAGATATTCTGCCCGGTTCTGCGCTCAATACCTTTTCCAATACTTTCTGAAACGGATCACGCTCGATCCAGAAGAATATATTTACTGATTCCATAGCTACAGTGCTACAGCTTCTCAATCACATCAACAGACAAGCCTGTACCTTTGGCTATATCGTCTATCGATACGCCCATCTTCTTAAATTTGAGAGCGATCGCTATTTTTTCATTAAGTTTTTCCTTCTCAGCCTTCTTACGTTCTTTTGCAGCACCTTTCGTAATGCCCTTTTCTTCCCCCCACTTGTACAGCGGGTCGCGCTCGATCCTGAAGAATGTTTTTATTGATTCCATAGCTATTTCAAATGGTATATCTAAGGTACGGCTTTGTACCAATATTTGCAACTGGTTAAAATACTTGTTCCTTGAAAGTTCCCCGTCTGCTTCGGCGCTCACCTCCTTCAGCACCCGGGTGATCACCTGTTCAGGCGGGTCGCCGCCAAAGTCTCCCAATACTGCCAATACTTTTTCTTCCGGTTTGTTTGACTCAAGAAAGAATTTATAGTCGATCTCTCCCAGGTTAACAATATGATACCGGAAGTTCAGGTCTTCCTGCTCAAGGGAGCTTTTCATAGTGGGTTTCCCGCTTCCCATGTACAGCACATACTGTTTTACCGGCAGATGATGTACCTGCCAGGCCATCACCCGGTATTCAAGCATCCGGTCGAGCATATTCGGGTCGTTGCTTGACTGCCACTCTATATTGAGAATATAGGTCTTGCCGGAGCTTTCGGTTACTTTGGTAAGACGGTCCACTTCGCGCTCTTTGGTATGCTGCAACCGGCTGGCAAGGGTTTCCCTCTTAACTATATCAAGGCCCAGAAGGCGCTTTGTGATGCCGGGAAGGGCCTTCTCCTGGTTTTCCTTTAAAACTTTATCATACCGGCTGGTTAAATCAGAAGGATCTAAAGAATCTGCCATGTGTTTTTATGAGAACCAAACTTAGGAAGCTGTTCAGAAATTAAAAATGATCTTTATCACTTCTGACTTAACAGAAGGCAGAAACGTCACTATAAGACGTAACTGTAATGATCTTTTGCCGAAGATTTATCAGACAGAACCGACATTAGTTATACACGGATATATAAATAGTAAGAGGCAGTAATAACACCTTTTTGAGCAATGTACCAGCAGTTATTCGCGCCGCCGAATTTCAGACAGGAGGGGTTTTTGATTACGATATTAAGATATCCGTTTATCCTCCCCTGCGTAATAAAATTTCAACTGAAGAGGTTAAAAAGAGAAACGCGAGACCGCCTGGGGGAACTTTTATCTGAACGAATTTATAAAAGATGGCAGGTTTAATGATAAGAGTTTTACGGCTAAGCAGCTAACAGATTATTTCAACGAAGATTTAGGTAAGAACTTTAGCATAACGAATGACTTTGGAAGGAGGATGTATGTAAAAAATTAAGTGCGGCATTTGCCTGTGACGCATTGAATACTGATAACCGTTCTTCGCCCAGGTCTACCTGGCCGAAGAAGTACAGCAGCAGCGCCTGCCGCAGGTCACGAAAAACTTATTTTCAGTTTTTCCACCTCTTCAACAGGCATATCAAGAATAGTTGCGATCAACTGCACATCAAAGTTGTTTTGAAGCATCTTCCGGGCGGCCCTGATCTTTTCGGCCTGCTTTTC
>JAATFW010000273.1 GCA_015654985.1 Sphingobacteriales bacterium
GCGGTTCTCATTTCAGATGAGAATTTATAAACCATTCTTCATAACAAAGGTTTTATTAATCATCGGGCAGCAAGATCAGAAGCCCGCAGTAAATGTTTAATTAAACGTTAAAATTATGAGAATTACCGTAAAAGAAGCAGTTACCAATGCCGATATTGAACTTGATGCTCAGCCGGAAGATTACAATGGCGAACAGGGATGGCGGATTGTATTCCCTGATAAAGATTCTTTTGTTATTGTGGAAAGAAATAGCGAATGGCAGGTGGTGGATGAAGAGGATGTAAATCCTGAGCTTGTAGAGGCTGTAGCCCAGGCCTTAAAACCGCATGCCCGTTATAATTCTCTTTAGAATCCCACTTCTTTTTTTGAACCTTTCATTTCCGCTGGGAATAAAAAAAGCCCCGGCTATAATGAGTATAGTCAGGGCACCTAAACCTTATCATTTATATAAACGGAAATTCAGGTAAAAGGTTTCAATAAAATTGAGAAATCTAATAAAAATTGAGAAATCTTTATTTATGTGAATACCTGAAATGCTTATCCGTAAAGATAGCATCCCGCTATTTTGCTCCTTGTTTTTTTTCTTATTTTCTGTTGTTTTTGGACCATGGTATTTGTTTTTGTTATTTTGCTGCATCTTGTAAAAGATTTCATGCTTCTGAGCGAAAAAGACAAGGGAGATGAAGAATATCTGATACTTTCATTAGTTTAAATAAATTATGTTCCGTTTTTTTACTCTTTTAATAGTTGCTTTTTTTGTTTTTTTCTATTCAGATGCGCAAACACTGTATCAATCACGGGATATAAAGCAGGCTTATAGAAAACAAACCCGTTCAATCGATGGAAAACCCGGGAAAAAATACTGGCAGAACTCAGGGCGGTATGATATTACGGTAACGGCTCTTCCTCCGGAACGAACGATCAGGGGTACAGAAAAGATTACTTACACAAATAACAGTCCCGATACTCTTAAAAGTATTATTATAAAGCTTATTCTTAACAATCACAGGCCCGAAGCTTCAAGATATGGAAATGTAAGTCCTGACTATCTTACAACAGGGATTACTATCGATACTTTTATAGTTAATGGCAGTAATGGTTTGTGGAAAAAAAATATGGGAAGTACCACATGGCAGGAGGTTACACTCACAGAACCTTTATTTCCCGGACGCTCACTTCAGTTAAACATATCATGGCATTATCCCGTCTCCCTGCAAAGTGGCCGGGAGGGAATGATTGATTCTACAACCTATTATCTGGCATATTTCTATCCCCGCATAGCCGTATATGATGATTATAACGGCTGGGATAAGATAGACTTTACCGGTGGCCCCGAATTTTATAACGACTTTAATGATTATACACTCAAAGTAAGGGTGCCCGCAAACTATGTGGTATGGGGAACAGGAGATCTTCTCAATTCTTCTGATGTATTAGTGCCGGCTATAATCAAACGGTTACAGCAATCAATGCAGACAGATAGTGTTGTTCATATTGCGTCGAAGGAAGAATTAGCTGCAGGAAAAATCACGGTACAAAAGAAAATTAATACCTGGGAGTTTAATGCCAGACATATAACGGATATGGCTGTTGGCATCAGTAACCATTTTGTTTGGGATGCTGCAAGTACTGTAGTTGATAGTTCTGAAAACCGGCGTGCCGGAATGCAGGCTGCTTATTCTGATACAGCTTCCGCATTCAGGGAGATGGTCCGTGACGGGGCGCATGCACTGAACTGGTTTTCGCATAATTTACCAGGGGTGCCTTATCCATTTCCTAAAATGACTGCATTCCAGGGAAACGCTGATATGGAGTATCCCATGATGATTAACGATACTGCAATTGAAGGACTGGAAGGGCGCAGAGTTACTAATCATGAAATTGCTCACACCTGGTTTCCTTTTTATATGGGTACCAATGAAACAAGATATGCTTTTATGGACGAAGCCTGGGCAACAACCCTGGAATTAATGATAGCTTCCTCATATACTGATAAAACCGGGGCTGAAGAGGTTTTCAGAAAAGGCAGGGTAGGCAGGTGGATTAATAATCCGTCGCCTGCCACAGATCTGCCAATAATAACCCCATCTTATGAACTGAAAGAGGGCTACCGGACAAACGCTTATGGAAAACCTTCTCTTGCATATCAGGCACTAAAGGACATGCTCGGAGATACTCTGTTTAAAAAATGCCTTCAGGAATATATGAGCCGCTGGAATGGTAAACATCCTGTTCCCTGGGATTTCTTTTATACGTTTAACGACGCTTCAGGTAAAAACCTTAACTGGTTCTGGAGCAATTGGTTCTTTTCAGGTAACTATATTGACCTGGGTATTGGTGGTGTAGTTAGAACAGATCAGGGTTATACTGTAACAGTAGATAACAAGGGCGGTTTTGCCATTCCTTTTGATATAAGAGTGACATATAGCGATGGCACAAATTCTGTTTTCCATCAGACACCTCAGGTATGGGCTGTAAATGAAAAAAAAGCGGTAATTAATTTAGGAATCAACAAAAAAATTAAATCTGTAGACCTGGATGGAAATATCTTTATTGATACAGAACCAGCCGATAACGTCTGGGGGAAATAAAACAATTCTTACAGATCAAAATCTATAAATTCATTACACTCTCATATGATCGGGAATCCGGTTTTTAATGGATTTTTTAATTTCATCGGAGGGTAAACTTTCTTTTATAGCCTTCTCTATAAGAGGTATTAATTCTGTGTGGAAGCAAACCGGGTTAAAGTAAATGTTTTGTTGTTCAGGGGTAAAATATTCTACATTATTGGGCAAAATATTCCCCGAATTTACATAGATATATGGCGTGCCACTTGTGTAATGGTCTCATAGTGATGGTTTTTGTAGAATGGCATATACTTTGAGACATTCAAAGTACCCTCCCAAAGGGTATGTTTTTCATAGGTAGATGTAGGGCCGGATCCGTATCCGGTCCTTTTTTATAGCTATTATGGTTTCGGTCCTGCTGTTTCCATATTTTCAATTCACGTTATATTCAGACGTAAGCTTTAGCAGTGGTAACATCTAAAATTATATAGTTAAGTACCTAACCCGGTCTTTAACTTTTTGTTTTCGAACGCAGAAATATATCTATTCACAACATTCTCTGAAAGCGGCACTTTGAACAAAAATTTATTTTAAGGATTCCCCGCAACAGGAATTTCGAAGAAAAAAGTTGAACCTCTTTGGGGGGCACTTTCAACCCACAGTTTTCCTTTATGCATACTGATAATCTCATTCGCAATATAAAGGCCTAGTCCGAGCCCCGAAAAGGTATGTGCTGGTTCTTCAACCCTGTAAAACCTGGAAAAGATTTTATCATGTTCTTCCCGGGGGATGCCAATTCCAAAGTCCTGAACTGATACTCTCACACAGTTATCTTTAATTGCCGACTTAATAATTACTTTTTCTGCATCAGGGGAGTACTTTGTACTGTTTGTCAGTAAGTTAATAAGAACCTGTTCCAAGCGGTGCCTGTCGGCATTTATTTTTACAGAACTGCCAATTTGTAATTCGAAAACATGAGACGAGGTAGTTTGTTGTATGGTTTCTGTAACCTCTTCCAGTAATTCATTAAAATCAAATTTAACACAATTAAGAGAAAGTTTTCCGGATTGGATTTTAGAGATGTCGAGCAGATCTGAAACCAGGGCAGCAAGTTTTGCAACCTGTGTAATAGCTTTTTTTACAAATAATTTATTCTGAGCACCTTCAATACTACGTTCTAAGATCTGAAGATACCCGTTAATGCTGGCAAGAGGAGTTTTAAGCTCATGACTGGCCATTCCAATAAAATTATCTTTATACGAGTTCATCTGCTCAAGCTGTTTGCTGTACAGTTTTAGTTTCTCGCTCGTCTTAATTTGTTCCGTAATATCTCTGATAATCTTTGAGGCGCCTACAATCTTTCCTTTCTGGCCTCTAATCGGAGAAACCGTTAGTGATATGTTAACTTTCCGGCCATCTTTTGCAATACGAACAGTTTCAAAGTGTTTTATCTGATCTCCATTCCTGATTTTGCTTATAATAATGTTTTCTTCATTAATTCTGCCGGCAGGGATGATCATAGAGATGTGTTTGCCTATCGCCTCTTTTTCTGTATAGCCGAACATCCGGCGGGCTGCAGTATTCCAACTGATGATAATCCCTTCGAGTGTTTTACTCACAATGGCATCGGTAGATGAATCAACAATTGCAGCAAGCCATGCAAGTTTTTCGCTTGCTTGTTTATGTAATGTAATATCTCTGGCAATCTTGGATGCTCCAATGATTTTTCCTTCTTTATCTTTAATAGGGGATATCGTTAATGATACCGGTATTTCCCGCCCGTCTTTTGAAATTCTGACTGTTTCAAAATGATGCACTTTCCGCCCCTCTTTTATTCTGGCAAGAATAGACTCTTCTTCTGTAATCTTTTCGGACCCAATAAGAATAGAAATATGTTTCCCCATGACCTCTGCTTCTGTAAAGCCATACATCTTACGGGCAGCCTTGTTCCAACTGTTAATTGTTCCATCCAGTGTCAGGCTGATAATAGCATCGTCAGAGTTCTGTACGACGGCCGAAAGCTGTAAATTCTCTGTTCCCTTCTTCGAAATAGCCATTAAACTGTTCTGAATTTACCATAGTAAACCGGGAATAAATTTACATTTTTAATTTAAAGTAGTTTGGAAATTTTTTCTCATTAGAATATCTATAGACTTCAACAGAATTGCACTGTAATTCCGGGTCTGAAAACCAGTACCTGAAAGAAGCAGCTTTTCCCGGTGATGCTAAATATTTTATTCAAATAACATCATGTAACATGAAATTCTGAAAATATTTAAATATTAACAGACTCCCGCAAATGTTTGTAATTCCTTGCAGTAATAGCCTGCTTTTTTCAGGATAGTTTCAACTTTACGGGGATTGAGTCTGTCATTAGCCTCAATCCTTAGTATAAATTCGTCATCCAGAAGATCGACATTCCATCTCAGAATCTCCCTGAGGCTGCGAAGATGCGGACGAACAGACTCCACCTGTTCTTTATTACTCACATTTGTTTTAAATATTAGTATATCCATTTCAGCAGAATTAGTATTACTTAGACTCATCAGCAGGATTATTGTTAAAACTTTCTGTTTTTTTATGTGAAGAAGAGAAATTTGTCTCTTCTCCCCGATGCCAGAAGCTCATCCGCCGACACATTTCTTCTTTGAATTTTTCCCTTTCCTCTTCATTCATATTCCGCATTTTTTGCCGGATTTCCCTGTTCCACCAAAATGGATGTCCTCCGTGGCCTCTTCCTCCTCCAAAACCAAAGAGTATTTTTGACAGGGCAAAAATTCCCATAGCTTGCCAGAAGCTTACCGGATTTACAGACACGACCTCAACAAGAACCCTGTTCCATAAAGTCATAATAACAAAAGTGATTGCGGTAATTGCCGCAGCCCCCAATACGATAACCAGCAGGACCTTTCCTGCGCTAAACTTTCTTTTCATTGTCTTCATTTATCTAATAAATAAGTATTTCATCATGAAGCGTCCGGAGCCGGCTGCGGAGATGCAATACGGCATATCTTTTACGTGAAATCAGAGTGGCCGTTTTTTCTCCGGTTAATTCGGCAATATCCGCGAATGAGAGTCCCTCCAGTTCATACCAGAGAAACACCTGCCGTTGCTCTTCCGGCAATTCTTCGAGGGCAGCAAAGAACTGCTTCCAGAATATCGTACGTAAATATTCGGTTTCAGGCGTAGAGCTTTCTATCGGCAACAGATCTTTAAAAGCATAATCGTCTTCGTCGTCCGCCCCGCTCTCATCAAGCAGTTGCTCGGATTTCTTTTTATGACTGTCAATGATCTTATTCCTGGCCACCTTGAATAACCAGGCTCCGGTTTGTTCTATTGGTTCTGCATTCACTACTGCGCTGAACTGATACCAGACATCCTGCAGAATATCTTCAGCATCAGCATCGCTTTTAACTCTGCTTCGTATGAAGCTCAGCAAGCCCTTGCCATATTTTTTAATGGTTTGTATAATATGGCTTTCTGTGCGTTGCGACATTACTGCTGAGACCAATCTTAATTGCTTTTAATGTGAAGACGATTGACCCGGGGAGATATTTTAAAAAAAAGGCAGAAAGTTTCAAAAGGGTATTTATTCATAACATTAAATTTATACAAATAAAAGCTATGAGATTGACATCTGTATGTCAACAGAATTATGAATCTGAAGAGAGAAATACTTTCATTAAGATTATCCGGCGGTACCATAATCTCTAATATAGCAGTCTTTGAACACTGTAAGCGATGATGACCTTAAAATATGACAAAAAGTATAGAACAGCAGGCAGTAATATTTTATCGGCAGGGGACTTTATTTGTGAAAATTATAAAAAGCGTAAGGAAAAATAATTTCTGAAACTCTTTTAAAATGAACTGTTTATTAAAGGAATTACGAAAAATGACATAGTTGCCAGAAAGGGAGAAACGGATATGGATACTTCTGGCATATTACTTGCAAACAGGTTAATAGTTTATTTAGAAATTAATAATAATTAAAATGAAAACAACGATTAAAATAGTAACAATTGCCATAGCTTTATTCTTTATTACGGCAGAATCGAAAGCTCAGGATTCTCAGGCGTGGCGTCTGGGGCTTAGTGTTAATCCAGGTGTTGCCACTAAAGACCCTTATGGATTTGTATTAGGCGGTGATGTTCGCTTACAGAAAGATTTTGTTGGTCCTGTTTCAGCTACCCTGACTACCGGATTTACCCACTTTTTTGTAAAAGACGATTTTAAAAACGTTTATGATCCTTACAATGTAGTTCCTTTGAAAGCCGGTATTAAAGCTTTTCTTTCACAGAATTTTTATGTAGCCGGTGAAGTGGGTGCAGGCTTTGGCACAGATAAAGGCGCCGGAACATCTTTCGTATGGTCTCCGTCTATAGGGTGGGCATTCTCGAACGGTCTTGATGTTGGTGTTAAATATGAGGATTATACCAAATCTGATTATACCAAGCAGGTAGCCTTACGTGTCGCATATGGTTTTAACTTAAGTAAGTAAATATTACTTACCTGACCAAAAGGGAGCTGCCAAAACAGCTCCCTTTTTTGTTTTATTCAAATACAAAGTTAATTCTTCAGATAGCGGGAGTGTTAAAAGAGAGACGAACCATATTAGAAATTTTGCCTAAGTTTGCTTGCGAAACGACACAGATCATTAGGTGTTATTTCTTTGCTGTAACAAAATTATCAGAATGAAAATCCTCTACGCAATCCAGGGAACAGGGAATGGTCATCTAAGCCGTGCGATGGATGTGGTGCCCTGCCTGCAACGCCGGGGTAAAGTAGATGTATTAGTTAGCGGAATACAGGGCGATTTGCCTTTGCCTTTTCCAATCACTTACAAACTTAACGGACTTAGTTTTATTTTTGGGCGCTCAGGTGGGGTAGATCTATGGAGAACTCTTGTTAAGAGCAGCCTGAAGAAACTGATTAAAGAGATCAAAGCCTTGCCGGTAGAGGATTACGACCTGGTGATTAATGATTTTGAGCCTGTGTCTGCATGGGCATGTTATATGAAGAACAAATCGGCGGTTTCCTTAAGTCATCAGTCTGCAGTACTGGCTCCTAATTCGCCCAAACCCTGTCATACTGATATGATAGGGAGACTTATACTGAAAAATTATGCTCCGGCAAGCTCAGGATATGGTTTTCATTTTGACCATTACAGCGAGAATGTTTTCACTCCTGTCATCCGGAGTCAGGTACGTCAGCAGGATATTTCAGATAACGGGCATTATACTGTTTATCTTCCGGCTTATGACGACAAGCATTTAATCAAAAGATTATCCGAATACAGTAATATCCGTTGGGATGTATTTTCAAAGCATAATCGTCGTCCCCTGAGATTTAAGAATATTCATATCCAACCTGTCAGTAACGAAAAATTTATTGAAAGTATGGCACAGTCTTCGGGTGTACTTTGCGGGGCTGGATTTGAAACTCCCGCTGAAGCATTGTATATGGGAAAGAAGCTGCTGGTAATTCCGATGAAAAATCAGTATGAGCAACATCTGAATGCAGCGGCATTAGAGCAGATGGGCGTTCCTGTAATTAAGAGCCTGAAGTCCAGGTATTCTTCTGTTATTTCTGACTGGCTGGAAAATGGCCACCCTGTAGCGGTAAACTACCCTGATATTACCCGGCAGATTACAGATATGATTGTGGATAAGCATATTTCAGACACTCCTCTCGAATGGTCTGTAGAGAACCAGTATGAGAATGTCTGAAAAGAGTAATCTAATCAGCATTTTTCTCATATCACGGGACAATATTATGAGGTGTTAACAGTTAATAAAAGGGTAGTCCTGAAAATAAAATCGGAGAAGGCTTTTTTTTTTTTGATCATTAGAAATCATTTGACTATAATTGCAGCATATAAAAGCCAAAGCTGTATCGAACTTTATCGGGCAGAGTATAAAGTTAAAAAACAATTTTAATAATGTTGGGGCTCATCGCCGCCTGTGCAGATAAGGATTGGATATATAATCGTAATTAGAATAAGAAAGGTGCTTAAATTATTATTTACGTATCAGCATATTTTTGAAACAATCATTTTATTAAATTAGTAATAAAGAGGATGGTCATTTCCATCACATACACACGACATAATGATTAAGTTATTTGCAGGCGGATTTCCCCGCGATCTTGAGGACCTTGAACTGAAAGAAATCTTTGAACAATTTGGGACGGTAGAGGCAGTTAATATTGTCAGGGATAAACACACAGGGATAAGCAGAAGGTTTGGATTTGTTGATATGGTTGAAGAAGAAGATGCGAAACAAGCGATTTCTAATTTGCATGAGGCCAGTATTGACAATGAAGTAATCAGTGTAAAATATGCCGACGACAGGCAGAAGGAGAAGCTGGCGCCTAAGCGTCCGGCGGCTAAAAAGATAGAGTTCAGGCCCAAGCCTAAATCATATCAGAAGCTAAGCCGCCCGGGAGAGGTTACTTATCAAAAAGTAAGCAGGCCCGGCGAAGGGACTCCTTTTAAACGCCCCCGGAAACGGATCAGGTAAGGAAAGTGGTATCCCGCCAAAGAGATAATAAAAAAGCAGGCTGAGTGAAATAATCTTCAGCTTGTTTTTTTGTAGTTATATATGGCCCATCCATTAAGAGCAATGGCAAACATTGATAACTTTATAATATGGGGCAATACATCTCTGAGTCTGCTTCCCTTCAGGATTACCATGCGTGCTGCTTCTATGAGGTAACTTGCCGGATTAAACTGCGAAACAACCTTTGCCCAGGCTGGCATACTGTCTATAGTAGTATAGAGTCCGCCCATCAGGATAAAGATCATCATGAAGAAAAACATGATGAGCATGGCTTGTTGTTGTGTATCGCAAAATGTGGAGATCAGTAATCCGAAGCCTAAAATGGCCAGCAGATATACAGAGGTACAGGTGTAAAGAACAGCAAGGTTCCCCTGCGGTATGATGCCGTATATCAGCCATGCTATCACTAATCCAATGGTGAAAATAAGATTACCCAGTATCCAGAAGGGAATCAGCTTACCGATAATGAAGTGATGCTTACGGATAGGAGTTACATTTATTTGCTCTATGGTTCCTGATTCTTTTTCTTTTACAATATTAAGGGCGGAAAGAAAGCCTCCTACCATAGTCACCAGGATGGCAAGGATGCCCGGCACCATAAACACGTGGTAATTCATTTCAGGGTTAAACCAATTGGCAGAGGCTATTTCAATAGTCGGTACATTGTTGTATCTTGAAGGCTGGATAAGTGCAACCCTGATCTCATCATTGTAATTTCTGATGATCGTGCTAAGATAGGCACCTCCCAGGCTTGCTTTTACCCCGTTAATCGCGTTTATTGCAATAAATAACTTTTGCTCATTCCCGCGTATCAGGTCCTTTTCAAATCCGGCCGGAATCTCCAGGATCAGGTCTGCTTCGTCTTGTTCAATTTGCTGAAATGCTTCTTTAAACGACGCAGTATAACCCGTTAATCTGAAATAGCCCGACGCTGTAATTCTTGAAATAAGTTTTTGCGTATAAGAAGAGTGATCGTGGTCTGCAACCGAAATGTTAATATTCTTTACTTCATAATCAGCAGCAAGGGGTATAATTATCAACTGAATTACCGGCATGATGAAAATCATTCCCCTTATTGTCTTATTCCGGAGTATCTGCCTGAATTCTTTCTGAAGTAGAAATTTTATAGTACGCATTTTCTCTAAATATAATTTAATGCCAGATGAATGCCGGTGTTCACGAAAGTCTTATTTTAAAGCTTTTTAAGCTTATGATTAATAAAAAGACTCCCATCCCTGCCAGGATGAGTGTTTCCTTCCATAGCGCGGTAATTCCGAGTCCTTTTATCATAATCGACTTCGCAATAATATAAAACCATTTTGCAGGGACAATATTTGAGATGATCTGAAGCGGGAGCGGCATATTTTCAACCGGAAACATAAAGCCGCTGAACATGATCGTAGGCAGCAGCATTCCCATTAATGAAACGGTCATTGCCGCCTGCTGCGTGGCCGACTTTATTGAAATAAATATTCCGAGGCTGAGACAGGTAATAATAAATAAAGTGCTTTCGGCAAAGAGCAGCAGCACACTTCCATTTACGGGTAATTTCAGCACAAACACACTTAACAGAAGAATAGAGATCACATTGATAAGCGAGAGGAAGAGATAGGGCACTGTCTTTGAAATAATTATAAGGAGAGGCCTGAAAGGCGAAACCAGCAGGATTTCCATCGTCCCTGTTTCTTTTTCCCTTACGATAGAGATAGCTGTCATCATTACACAAACCAGCATCAGTACTAAAGCCATTACACCCGGCACAAAAGAGTGCGCTCCCTTTAACTGGGGATTGTATAACATCCGGATTTCGGTTTCTATCCTGTAAGGCGGAGAATAGGTCGTGTTCAGACCATTTTGGTAATCCTGAATGATCGATGAGGAATAAGCAGTGAGGGTATTAGCTATGTTGGGGTCGGAGGCATCGGCTATTAACTGGATTTGTGCTTTATTTTGATGAAGCAGGTCCTCATTAAACCTTTCAGGAAATATCAGAGCCAGTTTTATTTTTCCCTCCTTAAATGCTGATTCAATCTGCTTATGATCCAGAATTGTCTTTTCAACATCAAAATACCTGCTTGCCTCAATTCTTGCAGTGATTTGCTGGGAGGCCACATCCTTTGCATAATCGGCAACAAGTATTCTTGAGTTTTTCACTTCATTTGTAAGGGCAAAACCAAAGATCAGGATCTGCATTACAGGCATCCCGAAAAGAATAAGCAGGGTCTTTTTATCACGTATCACGTGGTAAAACTCCTTTCTTACGAAAGAAAAAAATTGTTAATTAAAAATAGAAGTTACAGCTTTCATCGTTTTTCTATTCTGGGATATCTTAACCTTCAGTTCTTTGCGCTCCTCTGGCCAGTTGATAAAATACGTCGTCCATAGATGATGCATTAAACCGTTGTTTTAAATTGGCAGGTGTATCTAAAGCCTCAATCTTACCATCTACCATAATCGAGATCCTGTTGCAGTATTCGGCCTCATCCATATAATGCGTAGTTACGAATATGGTAATACCGCGATCTGATGCTTCGTAAATGAGGTTCCAGAATTGCCGGCGGGTTACCGGATCAACCCCTCCTGTTGGCTCATCCAGAAAAACAATTTCGGGCTCATGTAAAACTGCTACCGAAAAAGATAACTTTTGTTTCCAGCCCAAAGGCAGCGACGATACTAACTTTTTAGCTTCCTGCTGAATTCCCAGTTGGGTGATAAGCTGTTCGCTTTTGGTTTTAAGCTGCTGATTAGACAAGCCGTAAATACCTCCAAAGAACCTGATGTTTTCCAGCACAGTGAGGTCTTCATACAGCGAAAACTTCTGGCTCATATAGCCGATATTTCTTTTAATATCTTCCGTATGCTTGTATACATCAAACCCCGCTATCTGCGCTTTTCCGGAAGTGGGGGTAGAAAGTCCGCACAGCATCCGCATGGCCGTTGTTTTTCCTGCACCATTGGCTCCAAGGAACCCAAAGATCTCACCTTTATGTACATCAAATGTTATTTCGTTCACCGCAGTAAACTGCCCGAAGCGTTTGCTTAGCTTTTCAGTTTTAATGGATAGTTCCCGGTCAACTGTTTGAATTTTCATTTATTAAGACAATAATTTGATAAAACAATCCTCTATTGTGGGCTCCGTTTTTTTAACCACAATGTCTTTAAAACCGGCCATGCTGAGATAATTTTTTATATCTTCTGTATTCTTATGGTCTTCAGCCGGCGTCGTTGTCCCTTTTAACAATGCTGGTTTAACCGAAAGGTGTACATACTCCCCAAAAGCATGGCAACTGAGGGCGTTTTCAAAGTTCTTCAGGCTTTGTATCAGCGTGTATATGTTTTCCGCCTTAACAGCATACAGCATGTCGGGATAAGAGTGAATAATGCTTTCGGGAGTATCTGCCGATAAGAAATTTCCATTTTGAATCAGAGCAATCCTGTCACAACGGGTAGCCTCATCCATGTAAGGAGTAGAAACTATGATCGTGATCTCCTGCTCTCTGAGCCGCCGTAGCATCTCCCAAAACTCTTTCCTTGAAACCGGATCAACCCCCGTGGTAGGCTCATCAAGAAAAAGAACGGAAGGTTTATGGATCAGCGCACAGCATAAAGCCAGTTTTTGTTTCATTCCGCCGGATAATTTGCCTGCCCTCCGGTCTTTAAAAGGCTCTATTTGTATATAAATATCCTTAATTAAATTGTAGTTCTCTTTAATCGTAGTTCCGAAAACGGTAGCAAAGAAACTGAGGTTTTCTTCAACTGTTAAATCCTGATATAAAGAGAATTTCCCGGGCATGTATCCCACGCGGTCTCTTATTTTTCTGAAATCTTTTACAATATCAAAACCATCCACGCTTGCCCTGCCGCTGTCGGGCAGGAGCAGCGTAGTGAGTACGCGGAAAATACTTGTTTTTCCGGCTCCGTCAGGACCGATCAGGCCAAACAACTCGCCTTTCTTTACGCTGAAAGAAACCCCGTTAACGGCATGTGTTTTCTCTTTGCCGTAGGTTTTTGTAATGCTGTCAACTATAACTGCATCCATTATTGAAATTTTATTTCCCCGTACATGCCAATCTTCAGATAGCCATCATTTTTTACTTTTATCTTTACAGCGTATACCAGATTAGCCCGCTCGTCCTTTGTCTGAATAGTTTTAGGAGTAAATTCCGCTTTATCGCTGATCCAGGTAATAAAGCCTTCCTGCTCTTTATATTCATCCCTTGTTTTGTCCGTCAATACCTTTACCCTTTGATTTAGCTTGATCAGGGGAAGCTGATCGCCTGTAATATATGCGCGAAGTATCAGGCTTGATAAGTCCGCGATCTTATACAGCGGCTTTCCTATAGATACTACCTCATTTGCTTCAGCATATTTTGTTAAAACAGTTCCCGTAACCGGGTTAACGATATTGCTTTTTGCAATCTGATCATTGATTTGTTCAATTTGTACCTCCAGCGGAGTTGTTTGACGGGTGATGCTCCTGGAAGTAACCCCAAGAGACGACCGTTCTGCTGCAATTTGCTTTTTAATCACGTCTGTCTGGGCATTTGCATCATCCAGTTGTTTCCCCGTAGCTGCATCTGCTTTCACCAGATTGGCAATCCTTTGCTTCTCTCTCTCTGCTGTTTTTAACTGCGATTGTAATGCGGCCAATTGCGCTGATATGTCAGGCATTTGTGCCAGTGTTGACCTGATCTGGCTTTCCAGTTGTTTCTTTTTGAGGAACAATTGAAGAGTGTCTATATAACCAATTTGCTGTCCGGCTTTTAGATTTTGTCCTTCATCAACAGTAAAGGATTTCAGGGTGCCAGCAGCTTCGGCCGATATAATCGTTTCTTCAGTTTCAAAAGTACCTGAAGCATCATATTTACTTTCTTTACTGCATGAAGCAAAGACCAGAAAGATCAGGCAGATAAAGGCCAGGGTACCGTTTTTTAATATCAGGGTGGTATTGACTTCTCTCAAAAGGCCGTGTCCTTTAATATTGTATCTGTTCATCATTGTTTGCAATTTGTATTTTATTAATTTTCTCTTGCCTGCAGGGTTTCAAATCTCAGGTGCCGTTTCTCAAATAGTATTTTTCAGTTTCCGGCGGTTATTTTATAATCATACTCTGCCATCAGCAACTGGATCTGGTGAAGCGACACCGATTGCCGGGCCTGTTCCTCGGCATATATTTCCCTCAGATAATCGTTTACCGTGATTACCCCGTTTTCCAACTGGGCATTTGAGGCACTTTTTACGGAAGTGCGGAGGTCTACAATCTCCTTATCGGTGATGATAAGCTTCCTCAGTTTTTCAATTTCTTCATCTTGCTGATTCAGCGTTTGGTTGGTGTTAAATAAAAAAGTTTCACGTTGTACTTCAACCTGATCTTTACCTATATCATTGATTTTTTTTTCCTTTTTAAGGGTGTAGAAGCTGGAGAGCGACCAGTTAAGTCTTAATCCACCGATATAATACCCCGACATTTCGTTGCTCAGCATATTAACAGGAGAAGGCTTTCCTAATCCCCCCTGGAAGAAAAGCGAGAATTTGGGCAGCGCTCTGGTATTTATTAACTTATTCTGCAGCGCGTAGGTTTTCTTTTGAAAATCATAAGCTGCAAGCTCAGGGCGGGTAATCTCAGATCCTGCCGGCGCTTCTGCAGGTTTTTCAAGAACTATATTTTCATCAACAGGCTGATTAATAAACAGGCCCAGCATCGTTGAATATGCCTGGCGTGACGATTTTAATTCAATGTCTTTTTGCCTGGCCTTCAGCATTTCTGCTTTCAGCTTGTCAAGACTGCTTCTGAAATCTGTACCGTTCTTTATTGACGCGGTTACCTTATTGATACCCGTTTGTATGTCTTTCTGCGTTAACGTATTTTGAACCAGCTGTTCGTCAATAAGGAGTATTCCAAAGAAGAGCTGATTTATCCGGTCTTTTATTTTATATAACTCCACTTCCAGATTTTGTTCCTGGATCTTCCTGTTTGCTTCCTGTAGTTCTTTTTGCTGCTTCACCATGATCAGATCTGTAACAGGCTGACTAACTTCTCCGCTCAACCTGTACTGGTCTTTACTCATAGCCGGAATATTGATCCCGGGAAGTTGTATCGGAAGAGTGGTGACGTCTGACTGGTAAGTTGCCTGCCCACTGATATTAATCTGAGGCAGATTCCCTTTAGAAATGTTCCCGATCGTATAATTATTGCTTTTTTCGATCAGCAGGCGTTGTTTGACCAACGGATAGTTCTGCCTGGCAAGCAGATAACAATCTTCGATTTTAACCGACCTGCTGTTTTGGCTGTAAACACAAAATGGAAGGAGCAAAACTCCAAACAGATATGCTGCTTTTATCATATTTATGCTATTGATTTTATTCCTTATAATTTATCAATCGTTTTAATCATTTGATCAAATAGCTGGCAAATTTTTTTAATTGCTGCTGATAATTGCCCTGATCCAATCCGGGATCTTCTTCTTACGCTCCTGCATCATCACATTAAATTCCTTCTGATCAATATCGCCCAGTTTCTGCAGCAACGGACTTGCAATAAACGGAAATATAACCAGCCCGAGAATGGTCATAATCAACTGCAGCGGAGGTAAGGCATTCTGTTTTTTTGCCATTGTTTCCTGCTGGTACTGTTTAATAAAATGAGAGTTGAGTATAAAATTCTTTATCCCCATTTTATTAAACAGCCGATCCGGATTAGAGCGGATCTCACCCATTATAAATAATGGCAGATTAGGATGTATAGTAAGCATATCAGTGTAATAGTCAACAAGCATACTTATCTTTTCGTCAAAAGAAGTAAGCTCATTGTTAATTATGGCCTTTATTCCCTGCATAAAGTGCTGAAGGCTTTCCTGCATAATGATATCAAAAAGCTTTTCCTTACTTCTGAAATAATAATTCAGCAGGGCAAGATTTATACCTGCCTCCTCGGCTATATCCCGGGTACGGGCAGCTGCAAAACCTTTTTGTGTAAAAACACTGCGTGCCGCTTCTTTGATCTTTTCTTCCGTTGTTCCGTCTTCCGGAGATTTTGTCTTTGCCATATACTGATGCAAATATATTGCAGAAAATTAATTAATCAAATTAATTAATCAAATGACTAAAAAAAGTTGTAAGTAGTACGCTATAAGTTGTAAGTCGTGCGTAGTTAGGATATAAGTTATGCGTAAAAAGTCGTCTTAAGATCTTTGTTTTATAAAAATGTAACAGGTCATTTTATCTTTAACATCAGATTGTTTTATTGCCGCTTTCAGAGAGGGTGTATTTTCTGCAGAAGAATTGTTTTTACCCGGTTATGATATTAAATACCTTTTTTCTTCCATGAAAACAATAATTTTGAGCCTCTGATAAAAATGAAAATAATTTCCTTTATAAGTTTAATTCATGGATGTTTTAGTGCTTTCGTTTAATAATATTAATGTACGTAATCTCAATCAGACCCTTTTTGAAAATCTAAGCTTTAGTGTCCGGCAGGGCGAGCACTGGGCCGTAACAGGTGCTTCGGGTTCGGGTAAAAGCGCTCTTCTTGAAACGATAGCCGGTAAATTCCATATTTCTAAAGGAGAAGTGCAACACCCTTTTTTTGATGAATATATCAACGAGAAAGAGGTAAACGACCCCCTTTTTAACTGGCATAAATTGATAGCCCAGGTAGCATCCAGACATCATTTCCGTAATCTTTCGAATACCCGTGATTTTTATTATCAGCAGCGTTTTAACTCATCAGACTCCGAAGATGCCGAAACTGTAGCCCATTATCTTGAATCGGTAAAAACTTCAGGAAAAGAAGGGCCGTGGACATACGCCAGGGTAATTGATCGTTTAGGACTGAAGCCCCTGCTTGATAAACAGCTTATAAAACTTTCCAACGGGGAAACAAAACGCCTGCTTATTGCGTCTGCCCTGATAAAAGATCCTGTTCTGTTATTGCTTGATAATCCCCTGACAGGTTTAGATATAAATACCAGAAGCGATTTTAATTCGCTGTTAACAGAAATAGCAGCTTCGGGGGTCAGCATTATTATGGCGACTTCTCCATTTGAAATACCTGATACCATTACCCATGTTGCTATTCTTGATAAAGGTAAAATCACGGATGCAATGCCGAAAGCGCGTTTTAATGTGAGTCGGCTTTCTTTTAAAACGGCAGGTGCTGTTAATGCTGATGAATTGAAGCAATTGCTTGATATGCAGGAAGCTAATGAGTACCAGACAATTGCAGGGATGGAAGATGTAACGATAAAATATGGCGAAAAAGTGATCCTTGATAAGGTAAACTGGAGAGTAAACCAGGGCGAACGCTGGGCGCTGCTGGGACATAACGGAGCCGGAAAATCAACCCTTCTGAGCCTGATTAATGGCGATAATCCACAGGCTTATGCCAATAAGATCACTCTGTTCGACAGGAGGAGGGGGAGCGGCGAAAGTATCTGGGATATCAAAAAGAAGATCGGCTTTGTATCTCCCGAGCTCTTTCAGTATTTTCCGATGTCAACCTCGTGCCTGCAGGTAATCGAATCGGGTTTCTACGATACACTGGGATTATTCAGGCCTTCAGTTGCTGCAAAAGCTCAAATAGCACAGCGGTGGATGCGCCTGCTTGAAATTGATGGTTCAGCATCAAAGCTATTTAAAAATGTACCGGCAAGTGTGCAACGCCTGTGCCTGCTTGCCCGTGCTTTGGTTAAAAATCCGCCTTTGCTGATATTCGATGAGCCCTGCCAGGGACTGGATGTACATCAGCAGGAACATTTTAAGCTGATTACAGACAGCATCTGCAGGACCAGTAATGTAACGTTGATTTACGTCAGTCACTATCAGCATGAGATACCGGAAAGTGTTACCCATACATTACGGCTTGAAAATGGAAGGGTGGCAGAAAATTATTAGCGAAATTTAACATAAGCATGATACGAAGTTGCATTCGATTTATGATTTTTAGACCATCATGAAGAAGACAAAATTTTTTCAGGTTGATGCTTTTGCCAGCAGGCCTTTTAAAGGGAACCCGGCAGCAGTATGTTTGTTAAATGAGGAGATTTCTGCTGAACAGATGCAATGGATCGCTGCAGAGAATAATCTGGCCGAAACTGCCTTTGTAAGTCCCGCTGAGGATGGTTTTAACCTCCGTTGGTTTACTCCCACAGTAGAAATTGATCTTTGCGGCCACGCTACCCTTGCCACCTCACACATTCTCTGGCAGGAAAACATTCTTTCAGAAGAAGAAACAGCACGGTTTCATACCAGAAGCGGACTTTTAACTGCTTCAAAAAAAGGAGAATGGGTGGAGCTTGATTTTCCGGCTTCAGTTATAAAGGCTGCAGAGCTTCCTGAAGGGATCAGAACAGGACTGGATATTCATCCCGTTAATGTTGTTTTTGCAAAAGACAGGTATCTTATCGAACTTGCCACGCCGGAAGAAGTTGCCTCTTTAGTGCCTGATTTTAGCGCCCTTAAAGAATATGATGCCCTGATAGTTACAAGCCCGGGCGCAATATCTTCCCCTTATGACTTTGTATCCCGTACTTTTGCCCCATCGCATGGAATAGACGAAGATTCGGTTACCGGCTCATCGCACTGTGCTCTTGTTCCTTATTATTCAGCTAAACTGGGCAAGAAACAGTTCTTTGCTTACCAGGCTTCTGCCAGAGGGGGTGAGCTGAAACTGGAACTTGCAGGAGACCGTGTTTTAATTGCAGGCCAGGCTGTGACCGTAATTTCAGGAACTTTTACGTTTTGAGGATTCTTATTATTTATAAAGATATTCATCAGTTCCGTCTGCATTCAGGGCTATAAATCTTGAGTATTATATACATGATGATCCTTAAAATGTTAAGCAGTTCTCTTCCGGTGGGCTTAAACCTAAGGCTTTAAAAAAAATCCAATACCTGTATAGAGGATTCATCGAACGTCAGTATAGAGCCCGCCGGTACAAGTATAGATCATCTTCACACCTGGGTTACTTCCTCTTCACTTCCTGTTTGCCATCCCGGTAAGTCCCAAGTCAAACAATTGATAATGGCAATATAATACAGAATATCTTCCAAACGAACTTGGTACGAACAAGGTACGAACTTGGTACGAACAAGGTACGAACATGGACAAGGCTTTTTTTTGCAAAATCAGGCAATTTTCCGCTAGCTTCTGGGATGGTATTGTATGATAATATCACGAAGGTAATCGCGGTCGAGGTGCGTATAAATTTCAGTTGTAGTAATGCTTTCGTGGCCCAGCATTTCCTGAACAGCACGCAGGTCGGCGCCCCCCTCAATAAGATGGGTAGCGAATGAGTGTCTGAATGTATGGGGGCTGATTGTTTTCCTTAAGCCTACTTTCTCTGCTAGTTCTTTAATGATCATGAAGATCATTACCCTGCTTAACGGGCTCCCCCTCCGGTTAAGAAATACATAATCCTCTTTTCCCGGCTTCACAGGGATATGCACCCTCACCTCATCTATATATATCCGGAGATATTTTATTGCTTCAGAACCGATAGGCACCAGCCGCTCCTTGTTTCCTTTGCCCATAACTTTTACAAATTCTATGTCAGAGAAAAGGTTCGATAGCTTGAGGTTAGTTAGCTCTGATACACGAAGTCCGCAACCATACAGCACTTCCAGGATCGCCTTATTCCGCATTCCTTCGGGTTTGGAAAGGTCTATCGCCGCAATTAAATTCTGGATATCATAAATACTTAACGTATCAGGCAGCTTACGGGCCATGCGCGGGCTTTCGAGAAGAGCGGCCGGATCATCCTGGCGAACGTTTTCGAGTTGCAGATATTTAAAAAATATCTTGATACCCGATAATACCCTTGCCTGTGTGGATGGAAGCATACCCAACTCGTTGGCCCATTTTAAAAATTCTTTAAGATCTTCCGTTGTGATCTGTTCAGGCAATTTATGGCCCGCACTTTCGGCATATTGCTGAAGCTTATGCACATCGTGCTGATATGCCTCAACGGTATTCTGCGACAGCGAACGTTCCAGTTTCAGGAAAGAGGTAAAGCCTTTTATTGCCGGGTTCCAGTTCATGCGAGCTTTTGAATATCAGATGGTTTCAAATGTATTGAATTTTTGCGGGGAATAATAGTACATGGAATGAAGCACCTATTAATGAAAAAGAAGAACAGCCTGATGCGAAGAAGCAATGCGAAGATGAAATTTCTATTAGAATTCCGAATGTGAAATTTATCTGAGCTTCTCCCGGCGATTAATTCAGAACGGTGAGGCTGGAACGGCCCTAATTTTTATTTGTATGTATGCAGCTTAAAAAACTTCATGTACATTTGAAAACAATGAAGATACAGATAATAAATGGCCCCAATCTCAACTTGCTGGGTACCCGTGAGAGATCTATTTATGGCAACAGCGGCTTTGAGCCGTTCCTGAAACAATTACGTGCCGATTACCCCGATATTAGTATTGATTATTTTCAGAGTAATTCTGAAGGAGAATTAATCGATAAGCTGCATGAAACCGGCTTCAGCTACGATGGCATCATCTTTAACGCCGGAGGATATACACATACTTCTATTGCAATAGCAGACGCAATTGCGGCTATTACAAGCCCGGTAGTAGAGGTTCATATTTCTAATGTACATGCCAGGGAAGAGTATCGTCATGTTTCGAGAATGGCAAAAAACTGTAAAGGCGTCATTGCCGGCTTTGGCCTGCAGGGCTACAGACTGGCGCTTGAGAGCTTCTTTGCCTGAAAGTAAGGAAGCAGACTCCGTTGCCGCGCTGAACCCCTCTTTCCTGATAAAGCAGTTTTCGCCGTGCAAATGCTCAGGGCATGATTTGTCTACAGAGTACTGGGGATAGCTTTTAACAGATAGCATTTTGATCCTGTCATTAAGTTTTATAATTTTAACCCGGCTTTAGGGGTGCCCTGTTATGGGGCTGAGATAATACCCTTTGAACCTGATACGGGTAATACCGGCGCAGGAAAAAGTATAGTTTATTCTGCATCTTTTATTCAAAAGAGCTCCTTAGCCATTCATTTCTTTAACTATTGGCATAATGAAGGAGCAAATCTGGCAACAAATCTTAGAAGTTAGGAAAAGGACACCCCTGGTGCATAACATTACGAATTATGTTGTAATGAATAATACGGCCAATGCGCTGCTTGCCGCGGGAGCTTCGCCGGTTATGGCCCATGCCCACCCGGAAATACAGGATATGGTGGGTATTGCCGGGGCTCTGGTGATCAACATTGGTACGCTGGATGAATACTGGGTAAAAAGCATGGAACTGGCTGCAGCAAAGGCCAATGAACTGGGTAAGCCCTGGGTTCTTGATCCGGTAGGTGCAGGGGCAACATCTTACAGGAATGAAGTGATCAAAACACTGCTTGCCCTGCGGCCGGCGGTTATCCGGGGAAATGCTTCCGAGATTATTTCGGTTGCAGGTTCTTACACTGGGGTTACCAAAGGAGTCGACAGCCTGCATGAAAGTAAGGATGCTATCTCCTCTTCAATGAATTTGACCAGCCAGACCGGCAGCGTTATCTGCATTTCAGGGGCTGAGGATATTGTTATTCAGGAACTAAAGACTGCAAAACTTTCCAACGGACATCCTTTGATGGCCCGGGTTACCGGACTGGGTTGTACCGCATCTGCACTTACCGGTGCGTTTGTGGCTATAAATCCGGAAGATCCATTTTTAGCCAGTGTTTCGGCGATGGCATTGCTGGGAATAGCCGGAGAGCTTGCCGCTCAAAAAGCTGTGGGGCCGGGAAGCCTTCAGTTATACCTTCTGGATGAGCTGTACAACCTTTCGGAAGAAGTTTTTATGAAACGGGTACGCATTGAGGAGAGCAATGAAGGCTGAAGAGTTTCCTTACCGGTTGTACCTGGTAACAGATGAAGCGGCATGTATGGGCCGTGACCTGCTCGCTGTAGTTGAAGCCGCGGTGAAGGGGGGCGTAGATCTGGTACAGCTCAGGGAAAAATATCTTTCGGATGATGCTTTTTTGGCAAAGGCTATGCCGTTGAAAGATATGCTCGACAGGTATCATGTTCCGCTTATTATAAATGATAATCTATGGGTAGCAGAGCAATGCCCGGCAGATGGAATTCATGTGGGAAATGCCGATTTGCCACCTGCAGTTATCAGACAGCAATGGCCAGGCTGCAGATTGCTGGGCTATTCGATAGAATACGAAGAACAGGTGCAAACGGAAAATGCGCGGGTATCAGATTACCTGGCACTGAGTCCGGTATTTGCCACACCTACCAAACGCGATACAGTTACCGAATGGAAACCGGATGGAGTAAGGCATATAAGAAGTTTAACTGCTAAATCCCTCGTAGCAATAGGAGGCCTTAACAGCAAAAATGCGGCACAGGTAATCGGTGCAGGAGCTGACTGCCTGGCTGTCGTTTCGGCAATCTGTTCGGCGAAAGACCCGGAAGCGGCGGCCGCAGAACTGAGGAATGAAATTGAAAAGGCTGCGGGAAACTGGTAGAAGCTTTACGAAGGGCTTGTCCTCGTTGGATTTGGTGTTAACGGTATGCTGAAGCGGCAGAATAGGGCTGATAGTTATGCAGAACAAGATTGACAGTTACAGGGGAAATAGTTAAATATCGGATTGATCGAAATAAAAATAAACCGGATATGAAGAAATACAAATATGTACCGGTACTTACAATTGCCGGATCTGACAGCGGGGGCGGGGCAGGGATACAGGCAGATTTAAAGACTTTTTCGGCGCTTGGATGTTTTGGAACCTCCGCTATTACCGCCATTACCGTTCAGAATACGCTGGGTGTTACAGGTATTCACAGTATCCCGCCTGCGGTTGTGGAAGGCCAGATCCGGGCGGTAATGGATGACATAAAGCCTTCGGCGGTAAAGATAGGAATGGTACACAGCAGTGAACTGGCTGCTGTTATTGCAGGAGTATTAAAAGATTATCCCGGCATACCTGTTATCCTCGACCCTGTAATGGTGGCTACCAGCGGCGATCGCCTTATTGAAAATAATACAATAACCGTCTTACAGAAGTTGCTGTTCCCCCTGGCGGCCGTGGTTACGCCGAATCTCGACGAGGCGGAAATACTGGCCGGAATGGAGGTAAAAGGCCTGGATGCCATGAAACTTGCCGCCAGAGTGATCCTGGCGACGGGTTGCGGCGCTGTCCTGGTGAAAGGAGGACATTTACAAGGTAAGATTTTATATGATGTTTATCTGGACAATGACGGCAGGGAAGAGGTTATCGCATCCGGGTTCATTGAAACAAATAATACACATGGTACGGGTTGTTCTCTTTCGTCTGCCATTGCTGCTTTTGCGGCCCTTGGCAACGATCTGCCTTCTTCTGTACGCAAGGCATCTCAGTTTATTCATGATGCCATTGCCGAAGGCAGTGACGTGAAAACAGGGGAGGGGAACGGCCCGCTTAACCATTTTTTTAAACCACAAACATTGATTAAAAATGAACTGGAGTGAAATTGCCTGGAAACAGTCGGAGGATATTTATCATAAGATCATTACCATGCCCTTTATAAAGGGCCTCACAGACGGAAGTTTGCCGCCTGAAAAATTCAGGTTTTATATAGAGCAGGACTCTCATTATTTGGAAAGTTTTGCCCGTGCACTTTCCCTGATCGCGGCAAGGGCGCCTGAGATGTACGTACTCGATTATATCCGTTTTGCAGAAGGTGCTGTTGTGGTTGAAAAGGCCCTGCACGCAGAATACTTCAAAAAATTTGACGTTGCAGAAAGAGCAGGAATTTCTCCTGCCTGTCATCATTACAGCAGTTTCCTGCTGAGCACCGCCGCAATTGCACAGGTTGAAACAGCAATGGCTGCTGTACTGCCATGTTTTTGGATCTATAAAAAAGCAGGCGACTATATTTACAGCCACCAGCAGAGGGAAGGCAACCGTTACCAGGACTGGATCGATACTTATGCCGGTGAAGAGTTTAGTTTACTGGTACAAAAGGCTATACAGATCTGTGACGAAGCGGCCATGAAATGTTCCGGTGCACAACAGGAAATTATGACGCAGGCTTTTGTAACGGCCTCACGCCTGGAATGGCTTTTCTGGGACAGCGCCTGGCGCCTTGAAGGCTGGTAATCTTTTTATAATGCCTGCCCGGAGCTGTTTTCTACTGCGCTTCCAAGCGCCTGTACTTCATCATCGGTGAGATCAAAAGTGCCTGATTGCAGAATAACCCATCCTTTTGTCTTTGTCTTCTGAACAATTAGATCGGGAGGATTTATGCTTGAGACAGTTTCTTTTTTCGGATCTTTATCTTCATCAAAAGCATCGGTACTTTCAAGTTCAATGGCAAAGCAATGGTCTTCGAGCGGGGTTACTACAACGTCTGTTCTTACGTTTTTAACCGGAAAATGAGTTCTGAATGAGGGCATAATATGTGTCTTTATGTCTGTGATACATGTCTTTGTATCTGTAAAGACAAACGGAATGCCCTGATAGTTTACAAAAAATCTTCCCGTACCGGAGAAAAACTGTCGATTAAACGTGCTGTTTTGCTTAATAGCTGAATTGAATGCTTTTTCCCTGAAGGGACAAAAAATAAATCTCCTGTTTTTAAATGCCGGGGCTCATCTCCCTCCATAAAGAAGATAATCTCGCCGTCCGCAACATAGCTGATCTGCTCATGCGGGTGAGAATGCATAGGGTCGGGCTCAGTCTGGGGGCCATTGCTGAAATCCAGCACTGCAGTCAGAAGTTTTTCTGTATGAGCAATTCTTCTTTCTACTCCTTCGGCAGGCGACTGCACTGCGGCATCTTTATATCGTAATACGGACATTTTATTTTTTTTAATGAATTAAACTTTAAAGCTGTACAATATATTCTTAACTCAATGATTATCAAAAATAAAGTAATGTGTATTTAAATCAATTTTTCCCCAAATCGCTTTCACCTTTCCCCTTTAAGCTTTAAGCTTTCACCTTTCCCCTTTCGGCTTTTAGCTTTCACCCTTGAACCTTCAACTCCTCATTCCCTGTTAAAAAATACCTGTAACTTGTCAGGCCCCACAAAAGATTCTTCTGTCGGCGCTTTTTTCAGCAGGGGCGCTTTAATGCCCTCCCCCCAGTATTGAGGACTGTTAAAGATCCTGGCTTCATCCCATAAACCGGCCCTGATAAACAGGTCCAGCATCTTTACACCTCCTTCTATGATTACAGATTGTACATCCATGAGATAAAGCTGGTAGGAGATCATTTGCGGAAGATACCGGTCAAAATCTTCCAGCCAGAGATACTTTACAGAACCAATAGTTTCCGTTTTAAGAGAATTGAAAACGATCGTTTCCTGTGTCTGATCAAACAGGTGAAGATGCGGAGGGAGTTCAAGATTCCGGTCTGCCACTATTCGTTTGGGATTCCGTCCATGCCAGTCCCTTACATTTAAGCGGGGGTCGTCAATCAGGGCTGTATTCTTTCCAACCAGCACAGCATCTTCTTCAGAACGCCAGCGATGTGTAAGCATTCGTGCAGGAGCAGAGCTGACCCAGCGCCGGGAATGATCTGCCGGGGCAAAGAACTGATCGGCGGTTTGCGCCCATTTTAAAATGATATACGGGCGGTGTTTGCTTATCCTGGTGAAGAAACGCCTGTTCAGGAAATCACATTCTTCCCGTAATACATTTTCCTCTACCTCAATTCCAGCCTCCTGCAGTTTCCTTACACCCCGTCCGTTTACCTGCTCAAACGGGTCGGGCGATCCTATGATTACTTTCGGAATTTCATGCCTGATAATAAGATCAGCGCAGGGAGGTGTTTTTCCGTGATGGGCACAGGGCTCAAGACCGACATACATTGCTGATTCTTTTAAAAGCTGCTCTGCATCTGCATGTGTTGCAAATACCGAAGCCACTGCATTTACTTCTGCATGTGCCTTGCCATATTGCCTGTGGAAGCCCTGGCCGATAATTCTGTCGTTATGAACAATTACTGCCCCTACCATGGGATTCGGACTTACAGATCCGGCACCAAGCTGTGCAAGCTCTATGCAGCGACGCATGTATTTTTCCCCGGTTTTAATCAAAACAATTCTGCTGTTTAATTTTTCTTTGAATATCGGCCAAATTTAGTCAATTTAGTAAACAAAGACAGATATAAGGCACAGGCAAAATAATCTGTTACACTATAAAAATAATGATGTTGCCACCGTTTTATACTGATAACATAAACATATAACTCATAACATGCAACCGGCAAACTGTAAATACATTACCAACTTAGTGATTATGAGCTACAAAATTATGTGTTGTATACTTAAATCAATTTTTATAAAACCGTTGGTAACTCACAGCTTACAATATACAACCCACAACCGACAACTCACTTTGCACTGGTATGACACTTGGAGACATAGAATCGATCTACATTAATCAATTGCCTGCTTTTTACGACAAAGATGAGGCAAAAGCAATAGCTGCCCTGGCAGTAGAACATATTTGCCATATCAGCAAGAGCTATTATATGCTTCATAAAAGCGACATGCTCACCTTAATGGAAGAAACTTCGCTGATAAGGATATTGGATGAGCTCCGTTTTGGGAGGCCCTTACAATATGTTCTGGAAGAGGCCGATTTCTTTGGACTGCGTTTTAAAGTAAATTCCGGTGTTTTGATACCACGGCCGGAGACGGAAGAGCTGGTACACTGGGTACTTACTTTTGTTAAGGGAAAAAACATTTCAGGCGGCCTTACTGATGATCTGAGCATTTTAGACATTGGAACCGGCAGCGGCTGTATTCCCGTGGCTTTAAAAAAGAATCTTCCCGGTGCTTTTGTCTGCGCGGTAGATATATCCCGCGATGCTTTGGCAACGGCCATGCAGAATGCTGTTCTCAATAATACAGAAGTGGAATTTATTCATGGAGATATCCTCGATAACTCTTTTAATACAGGTCCGCTGACTTTTAATCTTATTGTAAGCAATCCCCCTTATGTAACTCTTGCTGAAAAGGGAAAAATGCTTCAGAATGTGCTGGAATATGAACCTCATATGGCCCTGTTTGTTCCGGAGGATGATCCCCTGTTGTTTTACCGGCATATTGCTGATTTCTCACTTAAACATCTGCGCCCGGAGGGTTCCCTGTTTCTGGAAATTAACGAAGCTCTGGGCATGGAAACCTGCGAATTGCTTGGGCAGAAAGGTTTTAAGACGGAACTGAGAAAAGATCTCAGGGGGAAAGACCGGATGGTAATGGCATGGAGGTAAAGGGATACTAATGAAAAAAACATCTTTAACCCAGAATATTTTCCGGGTACTGCTCGGTGTCTTTCTGGCGTATGCAGGCCTCAGTCACCTTACATTCAATCGTTCTGAATTTCAGGCCCAGGTGCCGAAATGGCTGGCTTTAGATCCAGACCTGGTTGTCGTCCTCTCGGGTGTGGCCGAGATCGGCCTTGGGCTATGCCTTGTTTTCCTCATCAAACAAAAAAGACAGACCGGGATTGTTGCCGCCATTTTCTTTGTATTGATTTTTCCGGGGAATATTTCACAGTATGTCAACAAAATAGATTCATTCGGGCTTAATACCGATGGACTCCGACTGGCGCGTTTATTCTTTCAGCCCATACTGGTACTTTGGGCATTGTGGAGCACGGGAGCATTGAAGAAATCCGACAAATAATTATATCCCATCATCTTATTATTTTACTTTCTCAGAATAACTTTAACTGCCGGTTTTCCGGCGGTTGTGCTTTGCCAAATACAGTACGGCCGCCATAACGCCATGATTCATTACGTTCTTTTTCGATCAGTTGATCAAAATTGGTATTGGGCTGAAAGCCCTTTTCCGCCTGCTGCGCAATTTCAGTAAGCTTTTTTAAAGCCTGCTGCTTATCTGCGTTGCCGATTTTAGCCTTATGAACGGCTGTCTGCAGGGTGCTGATCGTTTCGTCGTATACTTTGAGCGGAACAGGGAAGGGATGCCCATCTTTACCTCCATGGGCAAAAGAGAAGCGGGCGGGATCTTTGAAGCGGGAAGGAGTGCCGTAAATTACTTCGCTTACCAGTGCGAGCGATTGAAGGGTACGGGGGCCAAGGCCCTCAAGAAGCAAAA
>JAATFW010000195.1 GCA_015654985.1 Sphingobacteriales bacterium
CCCTTACTTTCGATCAGAAGGTTCACAGACCTGGAAATACTAACATCGTCGGTTCCCACTACGATAATATTATGACTGTCGTGAGCGACAGATGAGGCAATAGCGCCCCTTTTGAGGCCAAAGTTTTTAATAAATGCTTTTGCTACCGGGGCATCATGATACCGGTTAACGACGGCTATCTTTAACATATCAGTACCAGTATCGCCAAGCAATTCGTCTCCGGTAACTTTTGCCTGCATGAAAATCTTTTTCGTAATAAGCTGGCCATCGTTAACTTCTATTACCGGTACCCCGGCCTCAGAAGAGATAAATTCAGAAGAGGAAATCTTAAAATCTGCGGGAACCCGAGATGTGCATTGAAAATTATTAATTACGCTTCCCTGGTGTGCCTGGTGCGGGATCAGGGTTTTTCCTCTTTCGGCAACCAGGTGTCCGTCTATATAGGTTTCAATTACTTCAAAATTAAGGAGATCATGCACCAGCAGAAAATCAGCAGGATCTGCTGGTCTTAGCATTCCAACTTTTAATGCATAATGATGAACCGGATTTATGCAGGCAGCCTGTAGCACATTAAACACATCCACTCCTTTTGCAACCGCTCTGGCGCATAAGTGGTTAATGTGACCGGCAGCAAGGTTATCGGGATGTTTATCATCACTGCAGAACATCATGCGGCCGGGATAGTCATTCAGTAAACTGATCAGCGCATCAAAATTTTTTGCCGCACTCCCCTCTCTGATCTGTATTTTCATGCCATACTTCAGCTTTTCAAGGGCTTCTTCCGTGGTGGTACATTCGTGGTCGGTACTGATGCCTGCTTCGGTATACTTTCTGGCCGCTTCGCCCCTGAGCCCTGGAGCGTGTCCATCCACGGGTTTATTCTGTAATTGTGCTGCTTTGATTTTTCTCATTACTTCCCCGTCGTTGTTCAGCACCCCCGGAAAGTTCATCATTTCCGTCAGATAGCCGATATCTTCATTCTGAAGCAATTGTTCAACAAGTGCCGCATCAAGACAGGCTCCTGCAGTTTCAAAAGAAGTAGCAGGTACGCAGGAAGGGGCACCAAAGCAAAATTTAAATGGAACGGTTTTGCCGTTTTCAATCATATACTCTACTCCCCGAATGCCGCATACATTAGCAATTTCATGAGGATCGCTTACGGTAGCAACCGTACCATGAACTACTGCCAGGCGGGCAAATTCTGCCGGAACCAGCATAGAACTTTCAATATGCACGTGAGCATCAACAAAGCCGGGAATAATAAAGTAATCCCCTACCCCTTTATCAACAGGTGTGATGGCGCTGATCTTTCCGTTTAAAATACTTACCCTCGCCGGGAAGATCTTTTTTGCCGGAATATCTACGAAGTTACCGGTAACAGTAAAGTTCATTTAAAATAATTTAATTTAGCCTTGTGAGCCGGAACAACAAACGTACGTAAAATTGCCTGGATGCAATTCTCCTTTAGAAAGTAAGTTAATTCAGGGATAAGATGGTTCAATCAGGATAACAAATTGCAGTGTATAACGCAAATCAGGAATAACAAATTGTAACCCGAAGGCTAAAACATGAAACCCACCATTAGCGAGCCCACCCTGTTTTTTGATTCATAATAAGGGTTGGGGTTAATATCCTTCAGCCCGAATTCGTAGTTTACACTAAACGTAAACTTTTTAAATTTATAGCCAAGCAATGCATTAAGGCCCCAATCGAACCGTTCCCAATCATCGTTATTTTTGCTTGTTGCGCTGAAATAGGAACTTCCGAAACTTAAATCAGTCTTTTGGGATCCTTTCTCAATAGTACCCTTCAGAGCGGTAGCTGCATAGGGCCCGGCCCCGCCGAAGAAGTTTTTATATTTGTATATTAAGTTTACCGGCAACTCAAGATATTTAACTTTCGACTCTTCATCATTGCTCGTGCCTGCAGCATCTTTCTTCTGCCCTTTTGTTGTATAAGACAAAGCCGGTTCAACCGACAGCACTTTTGATAACGGTACATCTACTACAAGGGTAATACTATATGAAGTAAAACTTTTCATTTTACTGCTGGTAACCTCTTCTAACGAACTGGATCTGGTAGTACTGCTGTTATTTATTCCCAGCTTAATTCCATAAGTTACCTTAGCAGTATCCTGCGCCTTTGTCAATCCATAGGTGAGAGGAATCAGAAGTAGAATTAAGATGTATTTTTTCATTTTTTGTGAATGGTTTAATTTATAATTTGACAATGCCGAAAGCAGTATTGCACGGTAAAATTCGTTTTTTAAAGCATAAAAACTATATGATTAACATCTTTTAACACTCCACCGGGAATTCCAAAAACGCAGAAAAGGCGGGCTTTGTATGAAGAAAACCCGCCTTTATATTTTTATCTGTTACTTTTGTCGCAGAAATATTTTTTTAAAAAGTTTTCTTACCTGCAGTCCATTTAAGATTGATTACCGGTTTTGGCAACAAAATCAGTGTTTAAATAGTGCTTAAAAGCCGACTGAATACACAAAAGCCACAGAATATTACTGTAAAAAAAGCCAGGAAGGGTTTTAAGAGAATTCTCTTTATTTTGCGCTTATAGGCCAAGTTCAAATGTTTTTTCCAGCCTTATATCGTCAGAAGCCGCGCCTATCATCAATTTGAAGCTTCCCGGTTCAGCTCCCCATTGTAATGACCGGTTAAAAAACGACAGCTTCTCTTTGTCAATAGTAAAGCGGATAGTCCTGGATTCACCCGGCTTCAGGGCAATTTTCTGAAAATCCTTAAGCTCTTTTACTGGTCTGACTACCGATGATACCACATCCTGCAGGTAGAGCTGAACGACTTCCTCCCCGGCGAATTTACCGGTATTCTTTAAAGTAAAGCTTAGATCAGACGACTCATTACCTTTTATCGATGATTTACTGAGACTGAGATCAGAATAATCAAAGGATGTATAACTTAAGCCGAAACCAAATGCATAACGGGGACCGTTTGGAGAGTCTATATATGCCGATTTGTATTTAATATCCTTCAGATTTTTTACCGGCCGCCCCGTATTGTAGTAGCTGTACGAGAGTGGGATCTGCCCTACAGACCGCGGAAATGTAAGGGGCAGTTTGCCGGAAGGGTTATAATCACCAAATACTACATTGGCAATGGCATTGCCTGCCTCGGCACCCAGCCACCATGCATAGAGGATAGCAGAAGCATGATCGGCTATTTTATCAAAGATCAGGGGTCTGCCCGCCATCATTACCACCACCACTGGTTTACCTGTTGCACGAATAGCCTCGAAAAGGGCTTCCTGTTTACCTGGAAGATGGATGTCTGTTCTCGATTTCGCCTCTCCGCTCATATCCCAGCTTTCGCCCAATGCCATTATCACGATGTCGGCTTTCTTTGCAGTTTCTACCGCTTCTGCAAAGTCAGAATCTTTATCATCATTTATATTACAGCCCTTTGCATAGAGCAGTTTGCTGCTTTTGCTTATTTTTCGTGAAAGACCGTCAAACAAGGTCGTTACAAGGATAGTATCCGACTGAGGGATCCAGCTTCCTTCGAGGTCTCTTTTTGATTTTCCAAGGGGACCAATGACGGCAATTGTCTGTGTTGTTTTTGCAAGAGGAAGAATATTATCCGGATTCTTAAGTAAGACAACAGATCGCTGGGCAACGTCCCTGGCAATTAAGCGGCTCTGGGGATCGTTCATTACTTTTTGTTCTCTTTTATAATCGGAGAACCTGTAAGGATCGTCAAAAAGTCCCAGCTCGAATTTCTTATATAAGATACGTCTTACTGCATCGTCGATAAGTTTAACGTCTACCTTATTTTCTTTAACCAGTTGAACCAGGTTCTTTTTATAGGCTTCGCTTTCCATATCCATGTCGCTGCCGGCATTTATTGCTTTAAGAGCTGCATCATTCAGATCGTTTGCATACCCCCATGGTATCATTTCCCCTATAGAGCCCCAGTCGCTTACCACAAAACCTTTGTACTTCCAGGCATCTTTAAGGATATCCCGCTGGAGGTAACTGTTCCCGGTTGCCGGAATGCCATTGAGGGTGTTGAAAGAATTCATAAATGTAGCCACACCGGCATCGGCGGCAGCTTTAAAGGGAGGAAGATATGTTTCCCAGAGAAGCTGGCTGCTCATATCTACTGCATTGTAATCGCGTCCGGCCATTGCTGCCCCGTAAGCGGCAAAGTGTTTGGCGCAGGCCATTACTGCATCTGTGCCTCCCAATTCTTCACCCTGAAAGCCTTTTACCCGTGCCACTGCTATTTTAGATCCAAGGAAGGGATCTTCGCCGGCTCCCTCCATCACCCTTCCCCACCGGGGATCTCTGCCAATATCAACCATTGGGGCAAATGTCCAGTGTAATCCGGATGCTGCCGCTTCTTTTGCTGCAATATGTGCAGACAGACGGATCGCTTCAAGATCCCAGGAGGCCGCCTCTGCAAGAGGAATTGGAAAAATAGTTTTATAGCCATGAATCACATCCAGGCTAAACAGCAATGGGATTTTCAGACGTGATTGCAGGGCAGCAGCCTGAATTTCCCTTGTATCTTTTACTCCGCGTACATTCAGCATTGAGCCAACCAAACCTGCTTTAATATCGTTAAGTAAATATGTTTGCCTGCCGGTTACAGGGCCTGTGACTTCTTTCCCGGAATATTGATTCAACTGGCCGGCTTTTTCTTCAAGAGTCATTAATTTCATCAGCGAGTCAACACGCTGATCTATTGATTTCTTCTGTGAATATCCCCGCAAACAAAAACCGGGGAGCATAAAAATTATTAAAATAAATGACAGTCTGGTTATCATATATATTTATCGTATGTGTGTATTATGCTCATGTCAATTATTTCGCTCCATCCAGAATTCCCTGATATGCCGGTTTCTTCTTATAAGCATTGTCAAATGGCAAAGGCCAGTCGGGACGATTATAATTCCCCGGAATCCAGCTATCAGCATCTGAAACATTCCAGGTAGTGATGCCAAACTGCTGGCTCTTTGGAATCGCATTGTAGGTTTTCACAATAAACTTGTATTTCTGGGCCTGCTGATCGGCAAGAGAAGCCGTAAAAGTGAGGTTTTGATTATTATCGGGGTTCATTGCGATATCGAGTTCTGAAATATGAACCTTGAGCCCCGTTTGGGCTGCCGTATTGATAGCATTGGCAAGATTATTATCGGCCATGGTATACCGGGTGTGCATTTGCAACCCAATACCATTAACCGGAATGCTTCTGCTTTTTAAATCATTTACCATGTTTAATATGGCTGTTCTTTTGGTCGGTCCATATTCATGCCCATAATCATTATAAAACAGTAAGGCGTCGGGATCGGCCTCATGCGCATACTGAAATGCCCTGGCGATATAATCCGGTCCCAGTTTCTGTAACCAGAGGCTGTTTCTCAACGTGCCGTCATCGTCAAATGCTTCGTTTACCACATCCCATGAAACCACTTTGCCTTTAAAATGGGAAACAATCGTTTGAATATGAGTTTTAAACAGATCTTCCCAGGCTGCCGCATCACCCTGAAAATTGGTTATCCATGAAGGCAGGGACTGGTGCCATATCAGGGTATGCCCATGAATTCTTTTATTATTCTGTCTGGCAAACTCAATCAGATAATCTGCATCCGTCCAGTTAAAAGTATTTTGCTGCGGATGCAAGGTAGCCGTTTTCATTGCGGTCTCCGCTGTCAGGCTGTTAAATTCAGTCGTAACCACTTCCCTGTAAGCCGAATTATTCTTAAGCAGGTTGATATTTACGGCTGCTCCAAATGGAAAAGGAAGCTTTTTCTGCAAACTTACTTCTTCCGTAACGGGGGGATCCGGAGGAGATACGGGCTTCTCTTCATTTTTACTTTTGGAACAGGCCAGGCCGCCGGCAAAAAGTATCAGAACTAAAAAAGTTTGAAGTTTTTTCATCATTGTTTTTTATGGAAACTAAAAAAATCCGACAGAGAGTACATTTGAAGATTCAACTGTTTCATCTTATCCGCAAGAGGCTGATACAGGTTGTAGTAATTATCAACTATGCCTTTATTTGCATTGGTATTTGATGGCTCAGCACCTTTTTGGGTAGGGTCATTATCCATATATTTAAACCAATGCCAGCCGATACAACTACCGGATTCTATTAAACCGAGAGTAAAGTTCTGGTAAAATAACCCCCTGTCATGCTGCGTTTTAACAATCCATCCGGCACCGGCGGTATTTTCAAGTCCTGAATCCTCTCCTTTAACATACCATTCGGTAATGATGAAGGGTTTACCAGACCATTCCTCCCATTTCCTCATAAAGTCTTTTTGAGGAGTCCAGTTGTTGTAGTAATTGATGGATATGGCATCGAGATATTTCCCGGCAGCCTTAAAGAGTTCCGGGTAATTTCGCTGACTGCCGTAGAACCTGCAGCCAAGATACATATGGTTGGGATCGTATTTTTTTATGGCCCTGGCCACAACAGAAAAATACCGGTCGCTTACAAAACCAAGAAATTCTGCCCGGTGCTGGTCGGTAATTTGTTCGCGGCTTATTCCTTTTGCCTCCAGCCATTTTTCAGCCGCCTGATAACCAGGATCGTTCTGATCCTTTAAGGTAAGATATCCGTCGAGATTTTTCAATCCAAGCGGCATTTCATTATCAGAAAAATAGCCGAAAAGAGCTTTATCATCTTTATACTGAAGCAGTTTTTTTGCCTGTTCCTCACAATACGTTTCAAAGCCGGGGTCGAAGGCAAAAATCACATTATTAGGATAACCTCTATGTCCGGGCACCTGATATGTTCCTCCCCTTTTGTGACCATAACCACTCATCCAGTCGAGATTGATCGTATAAGCGAGAGGTTTCTGTTTCTGTAACGGTGATTTTCTGATCAGTTCTGTATTCGACCATGCGCCAGCTCCGTTAAATCCGTTATCAATAAGTATCTGATGCGTATTTCTTATCCAGCCTGCCGCGTCGCCGAATTTTTCTTTTAATGCCAGTTGGTTCCTCTCCGAACTACCCATGCTGACAGCATTCAGGGCATTATGAAGATAATAATAACCCTCAGGATCCACAGCCCACCATCGTCCGCCGACCTTCTTTACATAGAAAAAGCCCGTTGCTTTTGCTCTTTCGTCTGTTCTTCCGCCATATTTACTCAGCTTTATGTCTTTCGATACAAATCCTTTCAATTGTTCAATGGTACGCGTTGGATACTCTTTGTATTCTGTAAAGGTATTACTTCCATCAGGATGGTTTATTCCTTTTTTTGCTGCTACTCTTAAAGAGTATTCAGTACTGTCCTGGGCTGATATCCGGCATGATATCAGACTCAGCAGCAATATAAATCTAATTACGTGCTTCATATTTATCTGCATTATATTTCTTCTCTGTTTCATCATAGAAATTTTTGAGGATAAAGAAGGCTTTCTTCTTTACACCGGTATCCGAGATGAGGCCTTTTCTGTTCCAGAAATTCTGATATAAAGGATGGGGTCTTCTGGGAGACTTAAAATCGGCAAGAATCCATGGGGTCATACCGCGGAGTCCATCAATTTTACTCAGCATCGTAAGCTGATTTTTGTATAAGGCCTCCTGGTATTCTTCTGTCCACCGGGTGTCTTCATCTCCATGAAAACCTGCAAGGGCGTCGCCACCGAATTCGGTGATCACTACGGGTTTGTTGTATTTAATATTAAAATGATAATTACTTAATTCTTTGGGAGTCCCGCCCCAGTACCATGCACCATATTCATTAAAACTGGCGAGGTCGAGCTTTTCACCCAGGGAGTCGTCCACAATTACTTCAGTGCCATTTCTATGTACTTCAAGCGCTGCAGCCACCAGCCGTGTATTATCCAATGTCCTGACATGTGCAGCCATATTACTCATAAATTTATAACGGGAATCGCTCAGGGGAGTTTCATTGCCTACCGACCATACAATCACACTTGCCCTATTCTTATCTCTGGTAATAAGGGTACTCATCTGATTTTCTGCATTTTTGTAGGTATCTGGATTATCCCAGGCTATCGTCCAGTATACCGGTACTTCAGCCCACACCATAAGTCCCATTTCATCAGCGAGACGAACCATTTGTTCATTATGCGGGTAATGGGCAAGACGAACAAAATTACAGTTCAGCTCTTTCGCCCAGCTTAAGAGCATTTTCAGGTCGCCCTCAGAACGTGTGCGGCCTGGAATCAATGGATTTTCGTCGTGGATGGAAATACCCCGCAGGAAGACCGGTTTCCCATTAAGAAGAATGTCTTTTCCCTGGGTAATAATACTGCGAAACCCGATCTTGTCAGTCACCGTATCTCCGGCAACCGTGATACTTACAGTATATAATTTAGGATTTTCCGGAGTCCAGAGAGTAAGATTACTAACGGGAAATTTAAGAGAAGCACGTCCTTGTGCGTCTGTAAGCACAGAGGCCTTTATCCCGGCTTCAGGGATTTCAACAGTCGCCTTCAGAGCTTTGTTGTTTCCTGTTAATTGTATAAAACCATTGATATCTTTCAGGCTGCCCTTAGACAACTGAATCTGATAGTCGCTTATATAAGCAGAAGGGGTCTCTGCAATAAACACATCTCTGGTAATACCTCCATAATTCCACCAGTCAGTGTTAATTGTGGGAACCTCATCTTTTTTCCGGGTATTATCAACCTTAACAACAACTGAATTCTCACCATTATTTAACCTCTCCGTAATGTCAAATTGAAATGGAGTAAAACCACCCTTGTGCATGCCAAGCTTTTTGCCATTCAGGTAAACATGGGCTTCGTAATTTACCGCGCCAAAGTAAAGAAAATACCGTTTGTCCTTACGCGGAGAAATAGTAAACTTATTACGATACCATATCGTCCCTTCATATAACTCAAGCTTTTCAACTTGTGAGTTCCAGTCGCCCGGTACGTTTAATGCTGGCGAATGGTCAAAGTCGTATTCAATTAATTCCGATTTATCATCAGGTTTTTTATCATCATAGTAGCCTCCCTTACCACTTTTTGACTGATCGAATGCTTCACGTCTGTAATCGTAAAAACCATTTTCGTAAGGATCAATGATATAGTTCCATCGCCCG
>JAATFW010000206.1 GCA_015654985.1 Sphingobacteriales bacterium
AAAACAACCTTATAGAACTCCCCACAAACCCCAAACAGCTTTTACATGCCAACAATAAACCCAAAAACACTACTGCCGCACTAAAGCCATCAGAAATTCCTAAAATCAAAAAAGCCGTCTCGGTATTTTTGAGACGGCCTCATGTTTATTCCTTACGTCCTGTCGACGACGCCAAAACAGCAGAGCCTGTTTGAGAACTTAAATAAGTGGCAAGCTGTGCGGGTGTAGACGCAGCAACGCTGATTTGACAAGGCCGGGTTCCGGTGGACTGACATTCATCATCATTATTGCTGGTTGCCCAATTTCCGGCGACAGTAAAATCTGATTGATTACTACTTGAACTAATATAATACCAGACCGTATTGTCCTGCTTCTTTGCAACTTTCGCTTTCTTTTCAGTCGGCTCTTTTGCATTCTTACCATCCGGTGCTTTCATGGCCATTACTATGCCGGCACCTAAGATTACCATTAAAAACAGGGTTAACATCACCCCGTATTTTCTCTTAATTATCTGAAAATTTTTTATTGAAGACATAATCGTAATGTTTAGCTTTGAAATGAAATGAATACCGGGCTTTGAACCCGACTGCCTTTAGGTGGTCGGCGAAGACCAAAATGGCTGTCTGTTTCAGATGGCCATTTTTATTAATAACCAGGCAAAAATTCCGTGCAATTAATATCCTGATAAACGTCATTGTTTGCCGCCACGCTGGAACAAGGCAAATTTGCAGTGGTGAATAACTCTGTTAACAGTTCTCTCCGGGGCGTAGGTAAAGGTCGATAACAGTGGCAATGGAATGGTTTGAAACCATACCGCTACAGCCATATATGCTCTGATAAAACGCATGCAAAGCGTTGCCATAACGGCCAGCATGAACGATGAAGCGAATTCCTCCGTCATGTCTTTGATTGTTGCTGCATCTAACGTTTTCATCTGATTGATAGTTCTTCCCTTATTGTCCTTAAACCCCAATGGATTAGTATGATTCCTTGCTTTTTATTTTTTCCTCAAATGTCTTGTCCCATTCCCCACTGGCAATAACCTGATCCCTTTTGATAATCGCCCTGGCTAGGGCTTCCTGCTCACTTGCGGCAAAAAGCATGATATTAAACCGGCCTTGTTCTTTATTGCTACATCCATGAAAATCAAAAGAATAGGCTTCTTTTTCAGCCTCTTCAGCCTCATCGATATAATCAGCAATATAGAGGTCCCTTGTTTCTTTTTCCGTTTTTCTAAGTATTACGAAATATGGATCTGCCAGCTTATTGACAATGTATTTGGGATTTAAAGGAAATTCCACTATTTCTAAGTGGGTTGGAGTCTTAAACCTGACCAAAAAATCCTGTGCTTTTTCCATCGTATCGAAAATTGCATAAATTCCTTCTAAGCTGTCAGGGTTAGCAGGCCCTATAATGTATAATTTACCGGCACTGTCCATTTTAATATCTATTTGGTTAACTTCTGTATTATTAATATCATGAATTAAATTTCGAAAAACAGATTATAATAATTTGACAAAAATGAGCTTATTTTTAGCGCAAACCCTGCACGATTATTATAATTTGATGCTAAAACCGGTGTTTAAGTATGCTTGCGGGCACTTTTAGGAGGGCGGTTAAAGTGCTTTTTGTATACAATTGTAAAATGATTATGGTGCTTAAAACCCGTTTTAAGGGCGATTTCATGAACAGATAATTTCGTTTTTTGCAATAATTCATGCCCGTAGTTCACCCTTAAATGTTCAATATAATCGTGGACGCTGTATTTTACTTCGGTTAGGAATGCATGGCGGAGCGTACGTTCGGAGAACGAGAGGATCTTTAACAGTTCCGATAAGTCGTCTGCATCACGCCTGGTAAAATTAGCATCAAGATGATTCCTTACCTGTATAACAGCATCCTGCAGGCTCTGCATGTTGCCAAATGATGCCAGCATCTGGTGGTATTCCTCAAAAAGCCCCATGCAGCTATCTGTAATGCCAACTTCGAGATTGCGTGCAGAGGTTGGAACTATTTTATATAGCTCCCGAAAGAATTTGCGCATCTCTTTGGTAATAGGATATTGCGGCAAGTGGCCATAGAGGTTTGTATTCTGCTCGAAGGTGGTAATAAATTCCCTGAAACGGGGATAGGCATCCAGGTGGTTTTTTAGCCAGCCCGGCCTTGTCGAAATATAGAATAAGCGGTGTACGCCTTTCGGGAAATGCACAACGAACTCGCCTTTCTTATTATAAGAGGGATAGCATATGCGCCCTTTTGTCTCTGTAATAGGGGTGCCATCGGCTGTTGTAAAGCTAACGTTGCCGTGGAGCATAAAAAAAAGGAACAGGGCGGGGTTTTTAACCAGATAGCTCATATTCAGCTCCTTCTTTAGCCTGACCTCGAATAGTTCAATATAAAAGAGATAATGGCTGTATCTTTGCGAATAGATTGATCCCTCTTTGATGCGGATCAGTTCTCTTGCACTATAGTTTATCTTGTACCGCACTTTTTTAAGAAACGCTTCGCTGATCCTGGAAATAATTCTATGCGGTGATTGGAACCGAAGTTCTATCGGTCTTGGCATTTTCTTATCCATCTCATGCTGCTTAAAAAATATCGGAAATTAACGGGCTCAACCGGCAGAGATCAACCAACAGCACTAAAGCAGAAAAGTTAACACATTGACAGGTTGTGGGGAGATGAAAGCTGAGATGTCCGCCTGTATCGAAAGGCATCAGGATAATCTTTGGGCAAGCCGTTTCGGGGCGGCGAAACAAGAACCTTTTGGTGATGATTTTATATAGGGTACTTTTTTTTAGTTCGCTGTCATCGTACGGCAGTGGTTTGGTATTTGTGTAAGACATAGGTATTAAAATAAAAGGTGCACATATGTTATCGTTGATTAATAGCTAATATTAATTGATATGTTAAAGTTAGAATTTATCTGGATTTATAGCAAATACTGTACATGCCGGGCATGTCAAAACATATCTTTTTTACGTTACATTCTAAATTTAATTATAGTAATCTTATGAACACCGGTAGTTATCTCATTCTTCGTTTTGCTGTTGCTGTCAGTCTGTTTGGTCATGGTCTGGTACGGATCCCGAAATTACACGGTTTTAGTTTATGGATGGTAAAAAGCTTTGAGCATTCGGTATTACCACCCGGCGTTGTCAGGCCGTTTAGTTACGCGCTGCCATTTGCAGAGTTGATTGTTGGGATGTTACTTATTTTGGGTTTGTTTACCAGGAAGGCCCTTATTGCGGGAGGCCTGATGATGGTGATATTGATATTTGGATCATCGATGATTGAAAACTGGGAAGCGATCCCTTCGCAGCTTATACATGCGGCCTTCTTTTCCGTCCTGCTTAATTATATCCGGCACAACAGTTTTAACCTGGATAATTTACTTAGAAAGCCACATTAAGAATTTTTCACAATCCGGTTGAACGTTTACATCAGATCAAACGACAGACTTAATATCTGGAGTGACCGGCTCTGTTTTCGGGAAAGCGGGCACCGTGACCGGGGCTAAATAACGGGATATTTACTACCTGAAAGGCCCTCATCATTAAAAAGAAAACAAGCCCCGTGTGATGGGCACATCGGAGCTACCTAACCTTATCGCAGCAAATTTACAGCTTTTAAAAATAAATACTGTAATTAATCTTTTCTGCACCTCAAAAAATTTATCAGACAGAAAAAAAATTAAAACTTGAACTTTCAAATCAAGATTATATATTTGCAGTCCTTTATGGCCGGATGGCGAAATTGGTAAACGTTGCGGTCTCAGAAGCCGTTGGGGTAACCCTTGAGAGTTCGAGTCTCTCTCCGGTCACACGTCATAAAGAAACCCGTTCTTAAATTATATATGAATGCCCGGGTGGCGAAATTGGTAGACGCACCACTTTGAGGGGGTGGCGCCCGTTTGGGTGTACGAGTTCGAATCTCGTCTCGGGCACTGAAAGAAAATAATAGATTTTTTTAACAGGCCGTTCACAAAATGAGCGGCCTTTTTTATGTATCTCCGGCACATTTTAGCCGGAGATAAAATGGCTTACCTGTATAGTGAGCGCCCCTCTTTTTCGTCACAATCCCATGGAATGTGGTTCCTTTTTAATTAAATTCATGTAAGTTTGAATAAAAGACGATAAAGCGTGGGAAATCTTCACATCGTGAGTGAGAATGAATTACTGGTTGAACTAAAAGCAGGAAATCAAAACGCTTTTAATCAATTTTATGGAAAGTACCGGTTTAAAGTATATCAAAACTTGCTTCGCCTTGTTCAGGATGAAGATGTAGCGGAGGATTTGCTTCAAAATTCCTTTATAAAGGTTTGGGAAAAGCGTGAAAACATAGATCCTGAAAGACCATTTGAAAATTACCTTTTCCGGATCGCCTCTAATCTGGTAACAGATTATTACCGGAAAGCGGCAACTGATAAAAAACTGCAGGCTAAATTGATGGCTGTTGCCACTGAGTTATATGAACACATTGAAGCGACCATCAATTTTAAGGAAAGCAATGCCATTATTCAAAGCGCCATAGAAAAATTACCACCTCAGCGCCGTAGAATATTTATCATGTGTAAGATCGAAGGTAAAAGTTATGAGGAGGTTTCCGCGCAGCTTGGGGTTTCAAAATCAACTATTAATGATCATATTGTAAAAGCCACCCGTGCGCTTAGAGAACATTTTTTCCTCTCACAGGAAAGTATTATAATGCTGATAGTAGCATATTATTTCAACAATTGATTCTATTGCTGATTTTTCTCTGTTTCTGCTGATTCTTTCGCAGAACAGGTAAAATAATACTCATAAATATCATTGGATTCTATCAAAGAGCATCATCCGGCTCTTTTTTTTGACAGAATAGAAAATATTATAGAAAAAAAATAACATTCCAGCAGATGTAACCTCTCCTCCAATCGTAATACAATAAAAAGACTTTGGAAAAGGATCGTTTACGGTATTTATTTACCCGCTATCTCGAACGGAAATGTTCACCTGACGAAATAAGGGACTTGCTTATCTATTTCAGGCAGGAAGAAGAAACCTCAGAGTTAAGAGCTCTGGTTGAATCGGAGCTTTCAGCACCTGTATCTGCTGAACTTGAAACCCCCGGATTAAAATCGATGTTCAGCCGGGTGGAAAACAGGTTGGATATGCATATAAATCAGGATCAGGACAATGAAATACGGCCTGTTCCATTTTACAAAAGCTACTTACTTCGTTTAACGGTAGCAGCCTCTTTTGTTGGTTTGCTGCTGGTAGCAACCTTCTACCGTGAAGCTATTGTAAACCTCTTCTATCCGGTACATTTTTATGAACTTGTTACCAGCTCCAGCCAGCATAAAGAGATAAAATTAGCGGATGGCACTAAAATATGGCTTAGCCCAAACAGCCGGTTAAGCTATCCGGATAAATTCAACGGACAATCCCGCGAAGTTCAAATCTCCGGTCAGGCTTTTTTTGAAGTGCAGCATGATATCAACCATCCCTTCATTGTTCATAGTGGCAAGCTGCAAACGAAGGTTCTGGGTACAACTTTTAATGTTTCTGCATATAAAACGGACGACAATATCGAAGTAACCCTGCTTTCCGGTAAGGTGAGGGTTTCCTTAAACAGGGAGAATATAGATATAAGCCCTAATCAGCGTGTGGTCTATTCTGCAGAAAGCGGAAAGCTGATAAAGGAAAATGATTTCGATGCCGGGAGGTTCCTTGGACAGAAGCTGGGTGTTTTGGATTATAAAGGTACACCGCTGCATACGGTTATAAAAGACATGGAACGTGAATTCCAGATCAGTATTGACCTCGACAGCCGGTTAAGTAATTGCTTGTTTATTGGCAGTTTCAAGTCATCAGATAGTCCTCAGGTAGCCATTCAGCAGGTGGTGCTGTCATTCAATGCCCGTTTTAAACAGGTTACACCAGGCTCTTATATCATTACAGGCCAGGCCTGCAGATAAGATAAATACTAATAAAAAGGAAGATGAAAGATACAACATAAATATTTTAAAAAAGCAATCCCGCCTGGGGCGGGATTGAACTAATAAACTTAATTACCGGTGCAGCAGAAAACTTCGACCTTGCCTGCTGTCACCATATCTGTTAATATTAGCACAGTAAAGTTATAAATAGTGAGCTTTACTACAAATACCTGTTATCAAATGAAGAAAATATTTTACCTGTTTACCATTTTAGCCGGAATTCTGAACTCGTGTGAAAACGATACCATAGATGCTTTGCCCCAGCCGGTTCAGGCTACCGTTACAGGCCATGTTACCTATAACGGGAAGCCGTTTCAATTCGACGGAAATTCAGCCAATACAGAAGCATCAACCCTTGTAGAACTGCGTAAAAGCAGCTCTGGCGAATCAGGAACTCCTATCAGTCCTTTCATTGATGCCGGGGGCAATTTCAGGCAGCAAATACTAGCCGGAGATTACCTTATAACGATGAAAAATACCGGTTATCCTTTTACCTTCGATAACATTGTATCGTTACCGTCAGGCGGATATCCAACCAGAAAAGACAAAATTACAGGCGAATATACCATTGATGTTCCGGTAACACCCTATTTCGAAATTACCAATGTAAGAACCACTACCACAGCCACTAAATTACTGGTTACTTTTCAGATAAACAGAATCCAGGATGGCGCCGATGTTACCGGAGCAAAAGTGTATATGAGCACAGACAGTATTGTGAACAGTAGTGCAAAGGCCGTTGCAGAAGTCCCTTTAACAGATATCTCCGGCCCGGTTACTGTTGAGTTGAGTTTACCGGTATACCGCACTGCTTATCCCGATAATAACAGAGACTATGCTTATATAAGAGTTGCTCTTGAAACAACCAGATCTCCTTCTTATTTTTTATACTCCGGGGTTTATAAAGCGGAAAACCTGCCTGTTGACTATCTGGATGTTACCCCGACATACCTTACTAACTACAAACAACCTTTTGATGTGGTGATGTCTGATAGCCGCTGGGGAAAAGTAAATGGCTGGAATGTTGATCCTGCTATAGAATCTACTATGTATGATGGGCTGGGAGACCGCATGTTTATGGGGGCTGAAAACTGGGGAGGCCCTTATGTCACCGGATCTGTATGGCAAAGCTTTGAATTGCCGGCAGGCAGATACATATTCTCTGCAAAACGCGGATGGAACTATTCTAATCTTTTTGGGCGGACAGACCGTGCCTATATTACCGTATCCAGAGGAGAATCATTACAGAACAACGGAGTTGCCCTTATTGCTCATGCAGATTGCGGGCTTCCTGCTAATAACGAATCTTTATCGGTAGAATTTGAGCTGACAGCCCTCACCAAAGTTAGTATGGGATACTATATAAATTTCGTAGGAGGAGAAACCAATGCCGTTTCATTTACCGGGTTTACGATTCTCAAAGTGAATTAGCTTTTGCAATATCGCATCCGGCTACGGCCGGATGGCACAACTGACAAATTAAATAAACCATGCAGCAGAAAACTTCGACACCTTGCCTGCTCATGGGTATCTGTTAACATATTAGCTTAAATAAATGATAAATAGTATTATTCCCAATCGATCCTTTTTTTATTTTTTAATAAGAGTCATGAAAATAACAGGAGTCATTTCGTTTTTTGTTTGTGTCGGAGCGCTAACGCTCGTTGCTTCCGTACCAATAAGGGCCCAGTCTGCTTTAGATAAACCTGTAAGCATAACAATAAAGAATGAGTCTCTTCAGTCGGCATTGGAAAAGATTGGGAAACAGGCGTCTGTTACGTTCAGTTATGCTGCCAGCGAAACTTTCCGTTCGCAGATATCTTTCCAGGTGAGAAAGCAAAAGCTAAGTGGGGTGCTGGATGCACTTTTAAAGGACTATCCATATACCTATGTGGCACTGGATAACAAAATTATCCTGCGCTATTCTCCCGAAAAGCTGGAAAAGAAAGATGCGGCGGAAATAAAACAGCAATATGTATTGAACGGCCTGGTACTTGATGAAAAAGGCGAAGCGCTTCCTGGTGCCACGGTGCGCATTAAAGGGACAAACAGAGGTGCCGTTACCGATGTAAACGGTAAGTTCCTTATAGAAATAGCAGATCCGATCGATATAATCCAGATTACGTTTATTGGCTATTTTACATTAGAAGTTCCTGCCGGAAACGAAAGACAAAGAACATTTACCCTTAAGCCCGACGAAGATAAGGCCCGCTTAAATGAAGTTGTTGTAGTAGGCTTTGGCACTCAAAAAAAAGCAACTGTTACAGGAGCCGTGTCGGGTGTTTCGATTCGCGAGCTTGAAAAAGCGGGTGCTCCATCCATGTCGAATGCATTGGCCGGCCGCCTGCCCGGAATTATAACCCGCCAGTCGAGTGGTGAACCGGGCTTTGATCAGGCGCAGATCTTTATCAGGGGTCTGGGGACATGGCTTAACAGAGAACCAATAATCATTATAGACGGGATACCCCGGTCGAATCTCGACCTTCTTAACACGATGGAAATAGAAAGCTTCACCATTTTGAAAGATGCAGCAGCAACAGCGGTTTACGGGGTAAGAGGTGCGAATGGAGTGATCCTTATTAATACCAAAAAGGGGGTCCCGGGAAAGCCAAAAGTCGTTTTCCGGTCTGAAGTAGCGGCACTCACCGCTTTGCGGTTGCCAAACTATATAAACGGAGCCGAATACGCAAGCTTAATGAATGAAGGATTAACAGGGGCAGGGCAGGCTCCAAGATGGTCTGAATCCGAAATTCAGGCATTTGCAGACGGCTCAGATCCCTATTTCTATCCGAATGTAAACTGGACCGATGCTATCCTGAAAAAGAATACCTACCAAACGATCAATAATTTAAATGTAAGCGGCGGAGATAAAATTGTACGCTACTTTGCAAATGTTGGTTATACAGAACAAAGCGGTTTCTGGAAGGAGGATCCAAACAGCAAGTTTGAAACAAATTCAAATATGAAGCGGTATAATTTCCGCTCTAATGTGGATATCAATGTTGCGGAGAACCTGGTATTAGAATTGGGCCTGGGAGGGATCATACAGGCTGCTAATTATCCCGGCACGTCGGCACCGGCGTTATTTGAAAATATGAATAAAATTCCTCCTATCGCTTTTCCTGTTTTAAATCCTGATGGCTCACCCGCCGGTACAAGTGGATTTTTAGGAAGCAATCCCTATGGGTTGGCTACACAAACCGGATATGTGCGCCATGACAGAAATACCGTACAGGGAACTTTTGCCGCTAAGTGGGACCTTTCAACCGTTGTAACCAGGGGCTTATCTCTGAACGGAAGATTTGCCTACGATCATTATTATTTCGGTAATCAGATCAGGACCCAGGATTTTGAAGTCAAACAATATTTAGGAATTCATCCGGATGGTAGCGACAATTATCTCATTCACAGGGAAAAAGGAACTTTAGGCTATGTGGTGAACAATATAGCAAACAAAAACACTTATTACGAATTGAAGGCCGATTATAACAGGAGTTTCGGCGACCATAACGTCAGCGGTTTGCTGCTGCTGAACCAGAGCGAAGGAATAGATATCACAGCAAGTACGGCAACAGCTAACTTACCGGCCAGATCGAGAGGTTTTTCGGGAAGGGCAACCTATAATTATAAAGATACCTACTTAATTGAGGGCAATTTTGGATACAATGGCTCTGAAAATTTCCCTTCCGGAAAGCGTTTCGGGTTTTTCCCATCTGTTTCTGCGGGCTGGGTTATATCCCGGGAAAGTTTCTGGGGAGAAAGTAATCCTGTAAACCAGTTTAAAATAAGAGGTTCTTATGGTCAGGTAGGAAACGACCGGATAGGAGGGCGCCGGTTTTTGTTTTTAACAAGTGTAAGAACCCAGGGAGCAGAATCATATCAGTTTGGAGACGGAATGATCCCGTATCCGGGCATTGACGAAAATGCACTTGGTAATCCCGACGTCACCTGGGAAGTGGCTACTAAATCGAACCTGGGGTTCGATCTTGAAATGTTCAATAGCAAATTAATTGTCCAGATAGACGCATTTAAAGAAAACAGGGAAAATATTCTGCTTCAACGCGTAGGCACCACACCTGCCGCCGCAGGCTTTTATCAAACGATCATTCCGTATGCCAATCTCGGAAAAGCTAAAAATAAAGGCATAGACGGCATGCTGGAAATCAGGAATAAAACAGCAAAAGGCTTATATTATTCTTTGCGTGGTAATTTTACCTTTGCCCGCAATCAGGTCGTTGAAAACGACGAAGCACCGATGCTGTATGCTTATCAATCCGGAAAGGGAAAGCCCATTGATCAGCCGTTTGTTTTGGAGGCAATCGGTTTGTTTCAAAGTGAGGAGGAGATTGCCAACAGCCCGTTACAAACCTTCAGTGCGGTAAGGCCCGGAGATATAAAATACAGGGATGTAAATGGCGACAATGTGATAGACGACTATGACAGGGTTTATACAGGTTATGCCAGAACACCTGAAATTACTTTCGGATTTGGCGGTACGGTTTCTTATAAAAGCATTGATTTCAGCATATTTTTTAATGGCGCAACGCATACCAACCTGTTTCTGGATGGGGCATCCATGTACCCGTTTCTCAATAATATGGGTTCTAATAATGTTATCAGGGAATATTACGATAACAGGTGGACCCCTGATAACACAAATGTCAAATATCCTGCTGTAGCAAATGGCAATAGTCCGAACAATTTCCGGCCCAATACCCTGTACATGAAAGACGGAAGCTATATCCGTTTGCGAAATGCAGAAATAGGATATACGCTTCCGGGAAATGTTACCACGAAAATAGGTTTGGGTTCGCTCAGGTTTTTCGTAAATGGATTAAACCTGTATACATGGGATAAAATAAAGGTAATAGATCCGGAATCTGAAAATGGCACAGGCGGCTATCCATTGCAGCGGTCTTTAAATTTTGGCCTTCAGGCAAATTTTAAATAATCCACCGACTTAAAAAACAAGAGACATGAATATAAAGACGATAATTGGTGTGTTTACCGTATTACTGGTATGTGCTACCTCATGCAAAAAAGATTATCTTGATAAAACACAGGACGAAGACCTGACAATAGAACAGGTATTTGAAAGCAGGCAGTATGCAGAACGTTTTTTAACATCTGCCTACAATAATTTGCCTGAAGAGATTAATTTCCACGACTGGCAGGGCAGGAATGCCTTTACAGGCGCTTCGGATGAGATGGAAATTACCTGGACCTATCCTTTTGCGCAGCTTATGACCGCCGGCTCCTGGAGTCCGGATGTTATTGAACAAAATGTCTGGCGTTTTAACTGGGAAGGAATCCGCAAAGTGAACATTTTTTTGGAAAACATTAGCAAAACCCCTTTCGACGACCAGGTACAAAAAAATGCGTTTATCGGTGAAGCGACTTTTCTGAGGGCCTTTTTCCATTTTCTTTTATTAAGAACCCATGGGCCTGTTCCGATAGGTGATCATTCTTATGCAAGCGATGCCGACTTTTCAACCATAAAAAGAGCGACACTGGAAGAATCGGCCGATTTTATAATTGCCGATTGTGATAAGGCCGCTGATCTGTTACCCATGACGGTGACTTCTGAGAAACTTGGCCGGGCAACCAAAGCTGCTGCCCTGGCTCTTAAGGCAAGGCTATTGCTGTATATGGCAAGTCCTTTGTTTAATGGCAATCCTGATTATGCGGATTATACCGACCTGGATGGACGTAAATTATTCCCGGCGTTTAATGCGGAGAAATGGCAAGTTGCCGCCGACGCTGCAAAAAGCTGTATTGATCAGGTAGAAGCGGCCGGTTACGGATTGTACATCTCTTCTTCCAATGATCCGGTGAGAAATTATCAGGAACTCTTTGTCCAGCGCCATAACAGGGAAGTGCTCTTCGCAAGAAATATGGGTAATTATAATAAACTGGAAATGGCCGCCAGCCCGAATGGCATGGGAGGGTGGTCTGGCCTTTGTCCGACCCAGGAACTCGTTGATGCGTATGAGATGGCTGACGGAACCACCCCTGTTACGGGTTACAATACAGACGGCTCTCCGGTTATTAATGCAGCGTCCGGCTATCAGGAAACGGGGTATGCAGCCAGCGCAGGTACATACCACCCGGCAGGTGTAAGGAACATGTATGTGGGCCGCGAGCCACGGTTCTATGCCAGTATCAATTATAACGGTGCGATCTGGAGAGGTAGAGGCATCCAGTTTTGGAATTCTGGACTTGATGGCCGGGGGAAAGGGGGGCCTGACTATACGGTTACCGGGTATCTGATGAAAAAAATGGTGGATGAAAATGTAAATCTTGTTCAAAATGGATCTTCTTTAAAAACATGGATCTATTTCCGGTTGGGAGAACAATACCTGAATTATGCCGAGGCTCTAAATGAATCGCAGGGTGCGGTAAGTGATGTATATAAATATGTTGACCTCATTCGGAAAAGGGCCGGGCTGCCGGGATTGCCTGCAGGACTCTCGAAGGAAGAAATGCGTGAAAAGATCCGCCATGAACGCCGTGTGGAGCTGTCTTTCGAAACGCACCGTTATTTCGATACCAGGCGTTGGAAAATTGCGGAACAGACAGACAATAAGAACTTTTATGCGATGAATATCGGTGCCGGAAGTTCTCTTCAGGACAATCAATTTTATGTACGGACTTTTCTTAAGAAGAGGGTTTTCGATCCGTCTAAACATTATCTGTGGCCGATACCTCAGATCGAGATCAATAAGGCACCGGGCCTTACACAAAGTCCCGGATGGTAATAAAGATGATCTGATCATGAAGATAAGAGTATTATTAGTGTTTTTAGTCGCTTTTGTAACGACTGCAGCCTATGGCTGTAAAAAAGGTGCTTCAGCGCCGGAAGAAGAAGCCGGGCAACCTCCTGTTCAGGAGGTTGCCGCTCAGATCCCTGTGATGGCCTTTGTGGGTGTTCCGCAGTCGGAAACTACTGAGGCCCGGTACGAAGAAATGCGTTCGGCCGGGATAACGCACAGTTACAGTATATTCTCCGACGCAAATGCTATGCAGAAAGCACTGGATGTAGGATTAAGAACCGGCGTAAAACTGTTTGTTTCTTGTCCCGAGCTTAAAACAGATCCTGAATCCACAGTGAGGAGGTTTATGAGTCATGGTGCGTTAGCCGGGTATTATCTCAATGATGAACCGGGAAGCAGCCTCTTCCCTTCGCTTGCCGGATGGGTAAAAAAGATAACGGCTATCGATAACCGGCATCCCTGTTACATCAATTTGCTGCCAAACTTCGCCGAGGCAGATCAGTTAGGCGTACCGGGATACCGCGATTATGTAAACAGTTTTATCCGCCAGGTGCCGGTGCAGCTACTGTCTTTCGATAATTATCCGGTTATTGGCAGCACCAACCAGTCTATCCGCGAGCGTTGGTACGAAAATCTGGAAATCTTTTCGGACGAAGCGATGAAGGCTAAGAAGCCATTCTGGGCTTTTGCCCTTACTGTTGCACACAGCCCTTATCCTGTTCCCACATTAGCGGCCTTAAGATTACAGGTTTACAGCAACCTGGCTTATGGTGCACAGGGAATTCAGTTTTTTACCTATTGGAACTTGTATGATCCGGGCGGTTATGATTTTCATGATGCTCCTGTTTCATTGGATGGGAAACGTACCGAAGTATACGACAAACTAAAACTGATAACCACTGAAATTAAAGACTTGTCGGTTGTTTTTCTGGGAGCGAAACTGATTTCTGTTGCACATACCGGGGCGACCATTCCCATCGGAACAAAGCGTCTTTCTGCTCTTCCGAAGCCTGTTTCTGTTTTGGAAACTTCAGGGATGGGGGCCGTCGTTTCCGTAATGGAAAAAGGCCCGGATTCATTTCTTGTAATCGTGAACCGTGATCTGACAGATCCGATGAAATTAACGATAAAATGTGACCCCCAGGTCCAAAAAATTTTAAAGGACGGATCCTCCGTTCCAGTCAGTACCGGTATGGATACGCTTCTTGTCGATCCGGGAGATGTGGCCATTTATAAGTGGCCTCAATATTAACATATCTATTAATTAATGAGGATGAGTAAACAACCTTTTCTTTTCTTTTTATTTGCTGTTGTTTGGGGGTTGAGCGATCCGGAAGTAATGGCTTCCAGCCTGTTAGTCACAAGCCAAACCTGTGAATATAAAAAAAATCCGCTTGACATTGGAACAATCATACCACGCCTTAGCTGGAAAATCAGATCTTCCGGCAGGTCGGTACTGCAGGCAGCTTATGAAATAAGAGTAAGTACTAATCCAAAGGATTTTTCTTCCGGCCGGTTTTCTGTCTGGAACCCGGGAAAAGTAGTGAGCGACCAATCGGCCTATATACCATTTAGTGGAAAAGAGCTTAAATCAGGGCAAAGGTATTACTGGCAGGTAAGGGTTTGGGATAATAAGGGGAATAAGTCTCCCTGGAGTGAGCTGAACTTTTGGGAGATGGGCCTTTTGCATACAGACGACTGGAAAGCTAAGTGGATCTTTGCGCAGCAGGAGAGGAGCAAAGGGGAGAAAACATCTCCTATGTTCCGCAAAGAATTTAATATCAGCCGCCGGATTCGGAGAGCCCGGCTGTATATAACATCACATGGCCTTTACGAGGCCTGCATCAATGGCAGGCGTGTTGGCAATGATTATTTTACACCAGGCTGGACCAGCTATCACAAAAGGCTGCAATACCAGGTGTATGATGTTACTGCCCTGTTACAACCGGGAAGTAACGCAATCGGAGTAACTCTGGGCGAGGGCTGGTTTGCCGGAAGGCTGGCTGGTGGAATAATGTATGGAAACCGGCTCGCTTTATTATCGCAGTTGGAGATAGAATATGATAATGGGCAGGTTGAACGGATACTCTCTGATGATAGCTGGAAAACTTTCCGTCAGGGTCCTGTGCGCATTTCTGAACTATATAATGGTGAAACATACGATGCCCGGAAAGATGTTAAAGGATGGTCTTTACCCGGTTTTAACCAGGCTGGTTGGGAGAATGCGCAGTCTGATTCAATTTCAGGATCAGACAACCTTGTAACCTCTGCAGCGCCCCCGGTAAAAAAACAGGAAATCATCAAACCTGTACAACTGATCATTACCCCAAAAAATGAGAAAGTAATTGATTTTGGACAAAATCTGACAGGATGGGTCAAGTTCAGAGTACGTGGCAGGGCGGGAGATTCTATCGTTATATCTCACGCTGAGGTGCTGGATAAACAGGGAAATTTCTATACCGAAAACCTCAGATCTGCTCATCAGCAAATAGTATACTACTTAAAAGGTGGAGGTGTAGAAGAATATGAACCTCATTTTACTTTTCAGGGATTTAGGTATATTAAAATAGAAGGGGCCCGGGATGGTATTAATAAAGATAATATAGAGGCTGTTGTGCTACATAGTGCTATGGAACCAACAGGGCTTTTTGTTACATCCAGCCCTTTAATAAATCAATTGCAGCACAACATACAATGGGGCCAGAAAGGTAATTTTCTGGATGTTCCGACCGATTGCCCTCAACGGGATGAACGTTTAGGCTGGACCGGCGATGCCCAGGTTTTTTTTAATACTGCAAGCTTTAATATGGACGCCTCTGGGTTTTTTGTTAAATGGTTGCAGGACTTAAAAGCCGATCAGCAGGCAGATGGCGGCGTCCCGCAGATTATTCCCAACATTTGGGGTGAGGGAGGCAGAAGTGCCGGATCTGCCGGATGGGCAGATGCTGCTACTATTATACCCCTCGGGTTCTATAATGTATACGGCGACAAGGCCTTACTTGCCGGGCAATATGAATCAATGAAGGCGTGGGCGAAATATATAGAAGGGAAGAGTACCAACTACTTATGGGATCAGAGCTGGCATCATGGCGACTGGCTTTATTTTATTCCGCAGAATGTGTGGGATTATGATCCTGCTGTAACTGATAAAGTTCTGATCGCCCAGGCGTTTTATGCTAATACCCTGCAGAATATCATCACCAGCGCGCAAATTTTAGGAAAGGCCAGCGACGCGAAGATCTATTCTTCTCTCCTTGAAAAAGTGAAACAAGCTTTTGTAAAAGAGTTTGTAAGTGGTTCGGGAGCGCTCTTGTCAAATACACAAACGGCCTACGTGCTGGCTTTACAGTTTGATCTGCTGCCCGAAGAGTTAAGGGCACAGGCAGCTAAAAGGCTGGTCAGCAATATACGTGGTTACGACAATCATCTGTCAACAGGTTTTCTGGGAACCCCTTACCTCTGTCACGTACTGACACGTTTTGGTTATCATGATATTGCTTATACACTGCTTATGCAGGAAACATATCCCTCATGGTTATATCCGGTAAAAATGGGGGCTACCACCATTTGGGAAAGATGGGATGGTATTAAACCCGATGGCTCCTTTCAATCAAAAGATATGAACTCTTTTAATCATTATTCCTATGGGGCGATTGGCGACTGGATGTACCGGAATGTAACAGGCCTCACTCAGCATAAAGGTTTTGCCGGCTATAAGGAGTTTGACATTTCTCCAAAGCCTGGAGGAGGACTGACGTTTGCCCGGGCAGAGCTTGAAACTATTTATGGCAGGATTGTATCCGCATGGAAACGAGCAGGCGATTATATGACCATGGATATTGAAGTCCCGGTGAATACTGTTGCGCATATATATTTTCCCGATATGAACAGTACCTCCGTCACCGAATCCGGGAAAGAAATTCCCTTGAATGAAGGTACTGCGCAATTAACGGTCGGTTCAGGAAAATACAACTTTAAATACCCGGTAAAAGGTAAATAATATAGAAAAATGACTAAATCAACTCTTCACTTATTGATATTCCTGTTATTCACCGCCAATCTGTTTGCCCGCCAGGCAGAATGGAAGCCTGTTGCAGGTAAAATTATGACTTCGTGGGCCGCACAGGTCAGCCCTGATAATCCGTTATCAGAATATCCAAGGCCACAGCTGCAGCGGCAAAATAACTGGCAAAACCTGAACGGACTATGGCAGTATGCGATCAGGCCACGGGAAGAGACTTCTGTCCCCAAAACTTTTGATGGTAAGATCCTTGTGCCTTACCCTATTGAATCTGCACTTTCCGGAGTTGGCAAAACCGTTGGAAAAGATAAATATCTCTGGTATAAAACCAGTATCGGGGTATCTTCTAAATTCCGTAATAAAAATCTTTTATTACATTTTGGTGCAATTGACTGGGCGTGCGTGGTATATGTAAACGGGCAAAAGGCCGGAGAACACTCAGGAGGATACGATCCGTTTACGTTTGATATCAGTTCTTACCTGCGCAAAGCAAAGAAGCAGGAAATCGTTATACGGGTTTTTGATCCGACGGAGGATGGCTTTCAGCCTGCAGGTAAGCAACGAAAGAAACCCACCGGCATATGGTATACCTCAGTTACGGGCATCTGGCAAACGGTATGGCTGGAGGCAGTAGCCGGCACTTATATAGCAAAGACCATTCAAACCCCTGATATTGATAAGGAAATTCTTAATGTAAAGGTAGTGGCCGAACATGCGCAACCCGCCGATCAGGTGCTCATATCAGCCTGGGACGGCGGGAAAAAGGTAAGTGAAATTAAAACCTCACCCGGTGCAGAGGGTGTATTGCCTGTACCTCATGCTAAGTTATGGAGTCCTGATACCCCTTTTCTCTATGATCTGAAAGTACAGGTGCTGAGGAGCGGAAAGGTCATAGATGAGATAAGCTCTTATTTTGCGATGCGTAAGATCAGCATGGCAAAGGACCAGAACGGAATACAAAGAATGATGCTGAACAACTCCTTTGTATTTCAGTACGGGACACTTGACCAGGGTTGGTGGCCGGATGGTTTATATACCGCACCAACCGATAGTGCTTTAAGGTATGATATTGAAAAAACCAAAGAAATGGGTTTTAATATGATAAGGAAGCATATAAAGGTCGAACCTGCACGCTGGTACTACCATTGTGATCAGTTGGGGATGCTGGTGTGGCAGGATATGCCCAGCGGGGATATGGAAGGATTTGAATGGGAACAGCGTCTGGGGCAGATCGGTGGCAGGCCGCTGGATAAACAACGGTCACCCCAATCTGAACAGGCCTACAGGCAGGAATGGGAAAGGATTATGGATGCACTGCATAACTTCCCGAGTATTATTGTTTGGGTTCCTTTTAATGAATCGTGGGGCCAATTTAAATCGATGGAGATCATTAATTGGACAATGGATCATGATCGCTCCAGGCTGGTGAACGGAGCAAGCGGCGGTAATTATTTTCCGGCAGGACATATAGCCGATCTGCACAATTACCCCGACCCGTTAATGCCAAATCCCGTAGTGTTCGGCGATAAGCAGATACTCGTTTTGGGCGAGTTTGGTGGACTGGGTTGGGCTGTTGATGGTCATTCATGGTTGGATAAGGGGAATTTCGGCTATCAGAGCTTTAAGAATGCACGCGAATTAAAGGACCGCTATGCCGGCCTGGTTACCGATCTGAACAGGCTTATACCCCTGGGCCTGTCGGCTGCGGTATATACTCAGATAACTGACGTGGAAATTGAAGTCAATGGGTTAATGACCTATGACCGGAAAGTGGTTAAAATTCCCGTTGATCAATTGAAAAAAATACATCACGTTTTATTTAATGCAGTAAAATGAATCAAATGAAGAGCTGCCTCGTATTTTTATTTTTCGCCTTTTTGTTTTCTTATAAAGGATATAGTTATCCGGTTATCCCCCGGCCCGATTATGTAAAAGAATTACCCGGGACCTTTGTTTTATCCGGAAAGACTTCTCTCAAATATACCAAAGAACTTGCGTCGGAATCTGCTTACCTGGTTTCGGTACTGAAAGAAGATTTCGGATCCGTTTTAAGACGTACTAAAGTGAATAAGGGAAACCTGTTACTATTATCGGTTGATGCTGAACTGGTATCCGTGCTGGGTAAAGAAGGATACCGTTTATCAGTTTCTGCCGATACTATCCGTATAACAGCGACATATCCGGGTGGCGTTTTCTATGGTATTCAAAGTTTAAGGCAGTTGATTAAGAAAGACGGTTCGAAGCCTGCTTTTGTGCCCTGTATCCGGATAGAAGATCATCCGGCTTTTAAACGGCGGATTTTTATGCTCGATGAAGGCCGGTACTTTAAAGGGATAGAAGTAGTTAAGGGGATACTCGACGAAATGGCC
>JAATFW010000079.1 GCA_015654985.1 Sphingobacteriales bacterium
AAAGGTGAAGGTTAAAGGTAAAAGGTGAAAGCAGAAAGCAGAAAGGTGGAGGCGGAAAGCAAAGACATACGTGTTAAACTGGGCGTAAAATCCGGAGCTTTCAGCTTTGGACTTTCAGCTTTCAGCTTAACAAAGGCTTGGGTAACACTGGTTTTTCTGCTGTTTATGGTTCCAGGGCTTTGGGCGCAGAAGAAAAAGAAGGACAGGACGGAGACCTTGCCGGATCAGCAGCTGGTTTATCAGGATCTTGTTTATATTCCTCAAATCCGTACCGTTGAATTTTATAACCGTTCGAAGGAGCAATCAATGCCGGTACTAACACTTGGCTCTAAAGATGAGCTATTGCTTGCTTTTGATGACCTGAGAACCGGAAGCCATAATCTTTATTATACCATAGAGCATTGCGACGCTGTATGGAACAGCAGCAACCTCTCTCCTCTTGACTACCTGGAAAGTTTTACCGAAGACAGGATCAATGATTATCGTTCTTCGTTTAACACCCTGCAAAAATATACCCATTATGAACTCATTTTTCCAAATTCAACTGTAAAACCTAAAATTTCGGGAAACTATCTTTTAAAAGTGTACGAGGATGGTGACCAGAATAAGCTTCTTCTTTCGCGCAGATTTTATGTCCTGGTTCCCAGGGTATCTGTTTCGGCTGAAATGACAGCGTCGGCCTCTGTTGCAAACAGGGAAAGAAATCAGAAGATCAACTTTATTATAAATTACCCTCAGCTTACCATTCAGGACCCTTATTCGGATGTAAGAGTACTGGTTATGCAAAACGGCCGGCCTGATAATCTCCAATGGGCCACCCGGCCGGCCTTTATCCGGCAAAACCAACTGGTATATAATGATACTAAAACATTCGAATTTGAAGGGGGCAATGAATTCAGGTTCTTCGACATCCGAAGTATGCGCTTACAATCAGAAAGGGTGGCAGGCATTAGAAGAGATACCGCTAATCTCGTGCAATTGCTGCCCGATGTCAGCATGAACACGGCCTCTTATACATCGTCTTTTGATGAGAATGGAAGTTTTTTTATCAGGAATCAGGATGGAAGGGATAACCGGACAGATGCCGATTATGCTACCGTAGCCTTTACCCTGAATGCAGAGCACCCTCCCGGGGATGGAGATGCTTATATTGTTGGAAAATTTAACGATTACCGCCTCTCCGATGAAAACAAGTTACTGTTCGACCGCGACAGAAACCGTTTTTACGGTAACCTGTTTTTAAAGCAGGGGCTGTATGATTATAAATATGTATGGGTAAAGCGGTCAGGAGACAAAGCTAAACAAGCCGATAACACATTTTTTGAAGGCTCCTTTTTCCAGACAAAAAACAAATACCAGGTATTTTTCTATTACCGGAAGTCGGGAGCAAGATGGGAAGAGCTGGCGGGATATGAGGAGCTTTAGGAGGACGTTGAGTATAGGGGTTATGAATTATGAGTTATGAATTATGAGTTACGGGTATGGCTTAAGAGACCAGTCCTTTTCACTTGTCTTCTATCGGGTCAATTGAGACAAAAAAGCTAACTTTTGAGACAATTTAATGAGTTGCTTTTTAAGCCACGTATTACATTTACTCAACAAATATAAATCCTTACAGACTAAAGCTATAATAGAAGGTAATAACTAATTATTTTTAATTGGTTACACGTTCATAATTAAGTATTAGTAACTTAATAAGCATAAAGATATATGTAACAACTTAACCAACCATATGAACCTTTTTAATTATAAACCGTTACAATTTCCAGCATTACTCTTGTGTTGTGTCACTCTCTGTTCCACAACTATTCAGTGTCGTAGAAAAACTACTAATACGCAGGTTGCAAAGGGCGAAGTACAGGAGCCGCAAACAGAAAAAACCGTAGCCATACCTGATACTGTTGAACCCGTATTTATACCTGATAAAGTTGCCGGTCAAAACCCCATTAGCACCATTGAGGGGTTTTATAAAAATTACATAAAAGCTGATTTTCTTCCGGAGCGCCGTTCGAATGATTTACTCAAAAAAAAATATTTAACTAAGGGATTGATAGAAAAGTTAAGAAGAGTGGGAACAGCAATGGATGCCGATCCTATAATTCGGGCGCAGGATGTGAACGAGCATATGCTTGAAACAATAAAAGCAAAGCATTTAGAAGGTAACTGGTACATGGTTGAGTTTGATTGGTACCCAAGTGGTGATAAAGCGTATGATTGGAACGTAAGCGGCGACAAAGGTCATCAGGAAATTCCTTTAAGAGTAACTCGCGCGGACGGGCATTATATGATTGATTATATCACGCCTTACTGGAACGGTTCTTCCTACGGAGACAGCCTGCTGTTGAATACTCTCCCTAAACAACCAATAGACTCGTCTTCGCCTATGTCCTTATTGAAAACCTTTTATGCTGCTTATGTATCAGAGTATTGCAGTATGCCCGAAGGTTTAGTGCCCCGGCTTGAAGCCTTGCGTAATGCGCATTTAACGCCTAACGCGCTGGCGCAATTTGAACAATCAGCAAACGAGTACAAATTGGATAGCGAGTTTAACTATGATCTGTTGATTGACTATTTTGATTTCGATTGTGTATGGATCCCTTCCATGACGTATGAGCAGATAGACCAGAATACTTACCAGATGCGCTATACAAAATTTTCTGATGCTGTGACCGCTGTTTCGCTTGGCGTTGTAAAGCATGGCGGAGAATATAAGATTGATAAAATTAAAATAGAGCGATGAAGGCACACATCTTGGAGATGTCATCTTTCATTATCAGAATTATTTAAAAACTGCGGCAGAATCAGGGCTGCCAAATATTAATCTCGTGGCGCATACAAATAAGAGTAAACTGGAAAGGTTTTGGTTATGGTAGATTTTCAAAGATACCAGGATTACGTAATGTGGAAGCGAACCTCAGAGATAAAAAATAATATCTATATCCTGAAGAGAAATGGCTTGGTGTTTGACAAGACATTTAGGGAAAGTTCGTACTGTTTTATCCTCAATGAGGATTTAACCACCGACAGTTATTTTAAACCAGACAATCAGTTCCCTGATTATGTTGCGAAGTATATAAATGATGTAATCGCTAAATAAACCACCTTTAATGAAGTATTTCATCAAACTGCATCTTTTACTACTATTGCTGCCATTGATATCTTTTTCCCAGAATGGCAGGATTGATTCCACAAATGTTAAAAAGCTTAGGATCGACCCCAACAATGCAAGGGGAGCCTCCGCTTCAGCGTTTTTTGACAAGGTCGACTTCATTCCCCTGGAGACTAACAAAATGAGCCTATTCGGGGAGATCATTAAGCTCGAAGTTGTTAATGGCAAGTATGTGATCTTCGATATGGATACCTGGTCTGTACTGATTTTTGGAGCAACCGGAAAGTTTATAACGCGTATTTCAGCCAAAAATGTCGCAGACCTCAGCGGCCTGGATTACGGTAAGGAAAACACGGGTGGGGTGTTTAACGGTTTCACCGTTTCCAGCGTTGCCGGCGAGAAGCTGATCGACATCAGCTCTAAGAAAGGTATTTTACGGTTTGATCTGGAGGGGAAACTGAGGGACAGGCTCAGCTTTGAGCAGTATCAGAGAACGATTAATCTCGGGGACGGAACAAGGATCATAACAGACTTTAGCAGGGACAGGGAAATCTGCTATGAATTTGCGGTTGTCAGCGGCCAGGGGGATACTACAGGTTACCTCCCATATTCCATAAAACGCTATGAGGCTGATGATTACTACATTGGCGGCAACCGAATCAATGTTG
>JAATFW010000035.1 GCA_015654985.1 Sphingobacteriales bacterium
TACCCATCTTTCTCAGTGGTACGAACCTGTGTTACAACACAGGGGCCAGCTTCGATAACCGTGCATGGAATATTGCGTCCATCGGCATCGAAAATGCTGGTCATTCCTACTTTTTTTCCAATAATACCTGACATTTTCTTTATTTCTTTTTCGCCCATCGAAGCAGTAGGGCTTCGCTCAAGGCATAATAATCCCCTCGAAAGGGAGGGCAAAGATAGAAATGTTTAATTAATTATCAAATACTTAGGTTGTTATTTTTTTAAGAATTGTTTATACTGCCATTTCCGGGCTGCTTCCGGGAGTAAAAGATTCAATTGCTTCTAAAATGCCGGATAGTAATTCGGCATTCATATTTTACCCGTTTTAACAATGAGTTTATTAAAATGATAAAGCCCCTATTTGTGCTGGTTCCGTTATATTTTTCTTGTGATTTCGGCAAAAATGGCAGGGCATACCTTGTTCGTACCAAGTTCGTACCTTGTTCGTACCTTGTTCGCTCGAATGATATTCTCTGTTATGTCGTCTTTACCGGCTGCCCTGATTGTTGTTTACCGGGACAGCAAACTGGAAGTGAAGAAGGAGTGAATTTGGAATGAAGATGGTCTATACTTATTACCATGAAATTCGTTTCCATGGTAATTTTTCATTTGGATAAATTATTTTTTCAAACTTCACTTTTCAACCTTCATCCCCGGCCTTCAACTTTCAACTTTCCTTCAACCTTCTTTCAACCCTCAACTTTAAAAAGCCTACTCCTCCCCTTTTTTACTATCTTTGATTGTAACATAATATACTATGCTTAAAAAACGTATCGCCATTTTTGCATCAGGTTCCGGGTCGAATGCCCAGAAAATTATGGAGCATTTCAAAAAACATCCTGATGCAGAAGTTGCCATAGTTCTTTCAAATAATCCCAATGCCTACGTTCTTCAGCGTGCAGATAACTTTGAGATCCCATCGCATGTGTTCGACCGCTTTGAATTTTACCATACAGATGATATTGCCGACCTGCTGAAAAAAATGGAAATAGATCTCATTGTGCTTGCAGGTTTTCTCTGGCTGATCCCCGATAATCTGTTAAAGACATTCCCCAATAAAATTATTAATATCCATCCGGCACTTTTACCGAAATACGGGGGCAAAGGAATGTATGGAGACAAAGTTCATATTGCAATACTTGAAAACGGCGAGACAGAATCGGGTATTACCATTCACTTCGTAAATGAGAATTTTGACGAGGGAGAAATTATCCACCAGGCCCGCTTCAGAATTGAAAAAGGAGATGATATTGAAATGCTCAAATTTAAAGGCCAGCAACTGGAACATCTGCATTATCCGAGGATAATAGAAAATTTGTTAAAAAAGATGAAGAGCTTATAGACAGCGTTGATCATTTTTCGTTCAAAACTTTTACTCTCAGGTGAAAATATTTCACTGCGGTGTAATTATATTAGCGATTAATGCGTCATTACTCTAAAATCAATCAAATGAAGCCATCACCTTTTAGCGGCTGCCTGCCTTTATGGCCTGTCTTGCGAACGAACGTTCCCGGCATTATATCTTTTACTAAAAGCACTACTGCAATTCTGCTTGTGCTGATGATGGTTATGGGTTGCGGAAACAGTAAAAGGGAAAAAATCAAACTTCACGCGCGCGATTCGGCAGCGGTTGCAATATCCGGCAGGTGGGACCTTATCAATAAACTGCCCGCTGACCGGCGCTCCAACCAGGCATTGCAAAAATACAATATTATAGCGCTGGCTCTTAATGAAGACCACACCGCCTCTATATTTTCTAAAGATTCAGCCCTGATAAAGGAATTCAGAGGAAGCTGGACATGGAACAGGAAAACTTCTTCCGGCAGTTCTGCTTCAGGCACGGAAAAAAGCCCCGGTATATTAATTACCGGCAGGATATCGGCAGACACAATCCTGGAGTTCGAACTGGAAGAAGGGACAGATCACGGAATACCCGTATTAATAATTCCCGATGTGGCTTCTTTTGGAAAAGAAAAGCTCGAGTAAGAAGACTATTAAGATATCCCGTTATTGTGAATGACTTCATATTTGAAATGCCGGCATGAATAACCGGAAGGCTGAATGTTAATAAATCCATTTTTTAAACATTCTTCCTGACGACATTTTTAAGTCACAAAAATTATATCTTTGCGGCTTAAAATTTCTCGTCAAATGAACCATCCTGTTAAGATAAAAAATGCTTTAATATCAGTATATTACAAAGACGGCCTAGAGCCGCTGGTAAAACAATTAAATGAATCGGGAGTAACGTTTTACTCCACGGGAGGTACAGAGAAATTTATCCGCGATCTTGGATTTGATGTTATACCTGTAGAAGATCTTACCGGCTATCCTTCCATTCTTGGAGGAAGGGTAAAAACACTTCATCCGAAAGTTTTCGGCGGGATCCTTTCCAGAAGGGAACTGGAGGAAGACAAGGTCCAGTCTGCTCAGTATGAAATTCCTGAAATAGACCTTGTTATTGTTGATCTTTATCCCTTTGAAGAAACCGTTAAAGCCGGTCTTCCTGAAGATGAGATTATCGAAAAAATTGATATCGGGGGCATTTCCCTGATTAGGGCTGCTGCCAAGAACTTTAATGATGTGGTAATCATTGCATCTAAAAATGATTACAAAACTCTTCTCGGTATTTTGCAGCAGAACGAAGGAACAACCCTTCTTTCTCATCGCCGGGAATTTGCAAAAAAAGCGTTCAATACCTCCTCGCATTACGACACTGCTATATTTAATTATTTCAACAGGCAGGAGCCTTTACTGGTATTCAAACAAAGCGAACAAAACTCTAAGGCACTGCGCTATGGTGAAAATCCACATCAGAAAGGTTATTTCTACGGCAATCTGGAAGCTATGTTCACTCAACTGAATGGCAAAGAGCTTTCATATAACAACCTCGTTGATGTAGATGCCGCTGTTGCGCTCATTGATGAGTTTACAGAACCTACCTTTGTTATCCTGAAACATACCAACGCCTGCGGGGCAGCCACAAGGCCCGACTTATTAACGGCCTGGAAAGATGCACTTGCCTGTGATCCGGTATCGGCATTCGGAGGGGTGCTTATCTGCAATGGCGAGGTAGATGTAAATACAGCGGAAGAAATCAGTAAGCTTTTTTTTGAAGTTCTTATTGCCCCTTCTTTCAGCGAAGAAGCTTTAAAAATTCTGACGGCTAAGAAAAACCGGATCCTGCTGAAAAGAAAAGAAGTGGCATTACCCGGCAAGCTATTCAAAACGCTTCTGAACGGAGTGATTGAGCAGGATAAAGACGCCACGATCGAAGGTCCCGGGCTAATGACGCCGGTTACCGGAAAAAAGCCAACAGAAGAAGAGCTTAAAGATCTTTTCTTTGCCAATAAGCTGGTAAAACATACTAAATCCAATACTATAGTACTTGCCAAAAACGGACAACTTATTGCCAGCGGCGTCGGGCAAACCTCGCGTGTAGACGCCCTGAAGCAGGCTCTTGAAAAAGCCGCTTCTTTCGGATTTGATGTAAAAGGCTCCGTAATGGCTTCTGATGCATTCTTCCCTTTCCCCGACTGTGTTGAAATTGCTGCAGACGCCGGGATAAGCGCAGTACTGCAACCCGGCGGTTCTATCAAAGATCAGCTCTCTGTAGATATGGCAAACCAGAAAGGAATAGCCATGGTAGTAACGGGAGTAAGGCATTTTAAACATTAGTGTTATATTAAAAGATAAAAACAAGTTATTGCATTTTTATAAAACAAAAGTTTTCAGCGATTTGCACTTATAACTTATTACGTATAACTTAAAACCAGAATTTATTTGTTCGGAATAGTTTAAGAGGCGGAGCAGGAAGATAGTGATTTACAAACTATTTTACAAATGAAGCTAATGACTATTGAACCGATAAAGTAATTAATTAACTTTGCATACTTTTTTAATTTTTAAACACTTCCCCTGATGGGTTTATTTAATTGGTTTACACAAGAAATTGCCATTGACCTGGGTACGGCAAATACCCTCATTATACATAACGATAAAGTAGTGGTCGACGAACCTTCTATCGTTGCGTTCGACCGCACTACCAACAAAGTCATCGCTATCGGGCGCCAGGCGATGCAGATGGAAGGAAAAACGCATGAGAACATCCGCACGGTACGACCGTTAAAAGATGGGGTTATCGCCGACTTTAATGCTGCCGAACATATGATCAGAGGAATGATCAAAATGATCAATAACGGCAAAGGCTGGTTTTTCCCCTCTCTCAGGATGGTAATCTGCATCCCTTCCGGTATTACAGAAGTTGAAAAACGCGCTGTAAGAGATTCTGCAGAGATAGCCGGAGCTAAAGAAGTTTATCTGATCCATGAGCCGATGGCGGCAGCAGTAGGGATTGGAATTGATGTGGAAGAACCGATGGGTAATATGATCATTGATATCGGCGGGGGAACCACTGAAATTGCAGTAATTGCCCTTTCGGGTATTGTCTGCGATCAATCTATCCGGGTAGCAGGCGACAACTTCGACAGCGATATTGTTCAGTACATCAGGCGTCAGCATAATATCATGATCGGTGAGCGCACCGCAGAAAAAATAAAAATTGAAGTAGGAGCTGCATTGCCCGAACTGAGCGATCCCCCGGCAGATTTTGCTGTTCAGGGACGCGATCTGATGACAGGCATTCCTAAACAAATAACAGTATCATATACCGAAATTGCACATTGCCTGGATAAATCGATATCCAAGATTGAAGAAGCAATTCTTAAAGCACTGGAAATAACACCGCCTGAATTATCGGCCGATATTTACCAGACAGGTATTTATCTTACCGGAGGCGGCGCTTTGCTGCGTGGTCTGGATAAACGTGTTGCTGCCAAAACAAAGCTGCCGGTACATGTTGCCGAAGATCCTTTAAGGGCGGTTGTACGTGGTACCGGTATTGCTCTTAAAAACATCGGGGGATTTAAATTTTTAATGCAATAAACTGGATTGAAGGTTGCAGGTTGTGAGTTGCAGGCACCGGCGCTTATAACCTGCAACCCACAACCTGCAACCCACAACTCAATATGCGTAATCTCTGGCTTCTTCTCAGTAAGTATAACGCATTTTTTCTGTTCATCATTTTTTTTGCGATCTCTATCACCTTATTGGTAAGAAATAACTCTTTTCAGCGTTCAGGAGTGCTCAACTCCTCAAATCAGTTTATCGGAGAGGCTTATTCCAGGATCAACAAGTTTCAAAGCTATCTGAACCTGGCGAAGGTCAATGACAGTCTTGCTGCAGAAAATGCGAGGCTCAGAAACCAGATGAAAAACTCTTTCTTTGACGATAGTATTGAGCAAAAAACAGTTAAAGATACTGTGGCAAGACAACAGTATGTGTACATTGTGGCCCGTGTTGTTAATAATTCCGTCCATCAGAAAGATAATTATCTTACTATCAACCGGGGTAAACGCCATGGCATTACCAAAGGGATGGGGGTTATCAGTTCCTCTGGTATTGTAGGGATTGTAAAAGATGTTTCCAATAATTTTGCCACGATCACTTCGTTGCTTAATAATGATACGAAGATCAGTGCAAGCATATCAGAAAGTCATGCTTTTGGTTCGCTGGTATGGGGTGAAGGGAATTATAACCCTCAGACCGCTTTACTACAGGATATTCCAAATCATATAATTATTAAAAGAGGGCAGCATGTAATTACTTCGGGGTATTCTACGTTATTTCCGGCAAATCTTCAGATAGGGACAATCATTGGTGTCAGAAATAAGGGAGGAGAAAGTTTTCCTGATATTGTAGTAAAACTTAATACGGATTTCTCTACATTACAATATGTATACGTGATCAGAAATGTATTTGCGCTCGAAAAGGAAAGCATAGAAGCACATAGTAAGAATAATGAGTAGAATAATCATTACTAATTTAATCCGCTTTGTGGCACTGATATTTATTCAGGCCTTTTTACTCAAGAATATTGGGTATTACAGTCTTGCTACTCCTTTTATTTACATCCTGTTTATCCTTCTTCTCCCCTTCGAAACGCCTAATTGGCTTCTCTTTACACTGGCCTTTCTTACCGGCTTAACAGTAGATGCTTTTTATGATACAGCAGGAATTAATGCTGCAGCATGTACCGTTCTTGCATTCGTAAGAACGATCTTTATCAATATCACTGTTCAAAGGCAGGGATTTGAAAATGAACCCGAACCCAAACTTGGAATTATGGGTTTCAGATGGTTTTTCTTTTATACAATTGTTCTGACCCTGTTTCATCATCTTACCCTGATCTTTCTGGAGGCATTTAGCTTTTCTGAACTAAAGTATATACTAATCCGCTTTATTTTATGTTCTGCTTTTACTGTATTTTTGATTTTAATATCCGAATTTATTTTCTTCCGTAAGAAAGAGCGTTAATGAATAGTTTTTTTACCCGCAGGTTCGTTGTTCAAGGCATATTTATAGTAGTAGCCATTATTTTACTTGCCCGCCTGTTTTATATCCAGGTGATCGATAAAAGCTATTTTTTGTCTGCAAATTATAATGTACTCAGAAAGATAACTATTTATCCCGCACGGGGAGTTATTCTCGACAGGAAGGGACAGATCCTTGTCCAGAATGAACCCGTCTATGACCTGATGGTTATACCGAGGGAAGTAAAGCCTTTTGATACTCTTCAGTTTTGCAGGCTTATTGGAATTGATAAAGCAAGCTTTATCAGAAAATTTGAAAAAGCCCAAACGTTTTCACCTTACCGGGAATCTATCCTGGAGAAGCAGTTATCGGCAATGACGTTTGCCAGTTTACAGGAGAAACTCTTTGAATATCCCGGGTTCTATATTCAGAAACGAACAGTGAGACGCTACCCTGACACCGTTGCAGCCCAGTTTCTGGGCTATATTAATGAAGTAACAGAGAAAGATATAGAACGGTCAGAAGGATTTTATAAGCCAGGCGATTATATAGGCAGAACAGGAGTTGAAAAATCATACGAAGAGGTATTGAGAGGACAACGCGGCGTACAAAACCTGATGGTAGATGCATTTAACAGGCCAAAAGGCCATTTTGCGGAAGGAAGATATGATACCCTTGCCTCTGCGGGGGATAAACTTATTTCATCTCTTGATAAAGAATTGCAAAAGTTCGGTGAGCAGTTAATGCAAAACAAAATAGGCAGCATAGTGGCTATTGAACCATCAACCGGCGAGATCCTTGCTTTTATCAGCAGCCCGGCATACGATCCCAACCTGATGGTTGGAAGATATAAGGGGAATAACTATATGAAACTGTTGAACAACCCTAATAAGCCGCTGTTCATCCGCCCTATACAGGCAGAATACCCTCCCGGATCTATTTTTAAGGTAATCAATGCGCTGGTAGCTCAGCAATTCGGGATGGTGAACCCGGGCACACAGTTTTTTTGCGGTGGGGGCTACCATTATGGCCGGCGTGGTATCATGCGCTGCACGCACGTACACGGAACACTTGACCTTGCTCAATCCATTCAATATTCATGTAATACCTATTATGGTTATGTGTATAACCGTATGGTAGACCACGCAGGGATGCGCCCGGTAAAAGCTTACCAACGCTGGCACGATGCAGTAGCCCGTTTTGGTGTAGGAGGCAAACTCGGGATTGATCTTCCAAACGAACGGAAAGGAAACCTCCCTTCTGCAGAATTCTATACAAGACACTTCAGGAGTGATAAATGGACCTCAAGCTATAATATTTCGCTTTCTATTGGCCAGGGAGAACTTGGTATTACCCCGTTGCAAATGGCCAATGTGGTAGCGGCTGTTGCAAACAGGGGTTACTATTATAAACCACATCTTATTAAAGCCTTTGGAGAAGACAAGGTTATTAAAGCAGAATATACTAAAAGAAACAGCCTGGGTATTGATGCCAGATATTTTAATCCCGTTATTGAGGGTATGAGCAGGGTGGTAAATCAACCGGGCGGCACTGCTTCCTATTCAAGGATCGCAGACATTGAAATGTGCGGCAAAACGGGTACGGTACAAAACCCGCACGGAGATAACCACTCTGTATTTTTTGCTTTTGCTCCCCGGAATAATCCAAAGATCGCAATTGCCGTTGTCGTAGAAAATGCGGGATATGGGGCTACATGGTCTGCTCCGATAGCCAGTCTGATGGTAGAAAAGTATCTTCGCGATTCCATTACAAGGCCAAAAGCTTATGTAGAACGCCTTCTCAAAGCAAATCTTTTGCCGGGCGCCAAAAAGATAAAGCCTGTTCATCGTTCTTCAGAAGATACTATCTTACAGAAACTGGAGTTAAAGCCTATTGAAATATTAACACCAAAAGCTCTTTTACAAGATGAATAACCAGCGAAGCCTCCTTTTTAATGTGGATTGGGTCGTTATCCTGATATATCTGGCTCTTTGTACTATCGGCTGGTTCAATATTCATGCCGCCGTGTTTGACCCCCTGCATCCAAGTATTATAGACATGGGGACCAATTATGGTAAGCAGTTCCTTTTTATTATTACAGCTTTAATCCTCGGATTTGTTATTCTTTTCCTCGACGGTAAATTCTTCAGCACCTTCTCCCCGGTATTTTACGGGGCAACCCTGTTATTGCTGATTCTTGTCCTGGTGATAGGCAGAAACGTAGGCGGGAACCAGGCGTGGATCCCAATTGGAAGCTTCAGGCTACAACCTTCAGAATTTGCCAAGTTTTCTACCTGCCTTCTCCTGGCTCATTATATAAGTTCTTCAAATCTTAAGTTTGACGACATGAAGATGATCGGAACCTGTATCCTTATTCTGTTGATCCCTATGGCCCTCATCATGCTGCAGCCCGATACAGGCTCAGCACTTACCTTTACTTCACTTGTTTTTGTCCTTTATAGAGAGGGCCTTTCAGGCTATATCTTAATCATTGGAGCCGTTCTGATTGCGCTGTTCATTCTGTCACTATTGTTTAACAAATTCATATTGGTAGGGGCGCTGGTTGGCATAACAGCCCTTATTTTACTGCTATCGAGAAAAAGCAGAAGGTCCGTTACCTCAATCATAATAGTAACAGCGGCCTGCATTGCCTTTATATTTTGTGTAAACTTTGCTTATCAGAACATATTACAAACACATCAGAGAAACCGAATTGATGTAATCCTTGGAAAAATTAATGATCCGAGAGGCCAGGGATACAACTTAAACCAATCAAAAATTGCAATCGGATCCGGTGGGTTATGGGGAAAAGGTTACCTCCAGGGTACTCAGACGAAGTACGATTTTGTACCCGAACAAAGTACCGACTTTATATTCTGCACCGTTGGTGAAGAATGGGGATTTGCAGGAAGCCTGGTAGTGATAGGCCTCTACCTGACCCTCCTTCTTTTGATCATAAATATTGCCGAAAGGCAACGCTCTTCATTCTCACGGATCTATGCTTATGGTGTAGCCTCTATTATCTTCTTTCATTTCTTTATCAATATAGGAATGACCATAGGTTTGGTACCGGTAATAGGCATTCCATTGCCCTTCCTCAGTTACGGCGGCTCTTCCCTCTGGAGCTTTACGATCCTCCTGTTTATCCTGCTAAAGCTTGATTCTAACAGAATGGGGATTATATAATTCCGGTGGTATAATGAAAAATATTATCCTGATCAGGAAAATCTCCGGCGCAAAAGCTCATAAAGCTTATCGGCAGAGGATTGTCTTGACGCCCAGTTATTTTTCACTGCGTAATTTGACTGCAGGAAATGCTCTGCTGCTTCAAAGGAATCAAAACGGTTCAGAATCTCAATGGCTTCACTGTATGCAAGACTGTATCCGTTAAAAAGGTCCTTGATAAACAATAACTTATCATTGAGATTAATGATCGATTTAAGATCGCTTACAGGCTTATGAGTATACTGCCCCCCCACGGACTGTTGTCTGTTCTGCTGACCGGAGATCAGATCATTCAAAGTTGGTACCGGTACAGACGCGGGCACGGGGTCCCGCCTCATTGCCGGTTGTTCTGCTTCATGTGCAGGCTTTGTTTCAAAAGCCGGCTTAATTTCCGGAAATGATTCAACTTCCGGGATATGCTGCGTTTCAGGGGTGCTCTTTACTTCTGATACAGGTAAAGCCTCCTGCGGCTGTTTAACTTCCGGTTCGGCTGCCGGGTTTTCTTCCGGCATCCGGTTAATAACTTCCGGAGCGGCTGTTACCTCATCTATATGAGGATAGGGCGGCGGTGTAACTTCGAAAGGAAGCTTCACCACTTCTTTATCATCCTCGTTTTTCGTTCCATCTGCCGGTGATGTCTCCATTGGGTTTTCCCTAACCTGTTGTGCGGCAAAAAGCGTCGGCTGCGGTTTCTGAATATCTGCCGGCTTGTCTTCAATAACAGGCTGACTGACGGAGGGCTTATCAGGTCTGGCAGCAATTAGTTTCATCAGGATCTTTGTGTGTTCTGAAAGAAAGTCTGCATTGGCCAAAAACAATTCCAGCTCCAGTTCATTAAAGTTTTCGGGATTTTCAGCGATATATTGGTATTGTTCATTTAATTCCGCTAGAATTCCGCCTATCTTCCTGAATATCTCTGTCTTGTTCATCATCATGAAATAAAGAATAGTATGTGTTGGTAATTCGGTTCTCAAAAGTAGCATTAAATTCTGATATTAGTGCCCTCTTAAAAGGGAGATATGCTGTTTAGTGAGTTACATTTCAGATCAAAAAGCGGTCCGCGGGGAAGTATTGAAGTCATTTGCGGTTCAATGTTCTCAGGCAAGACAGAAGAGCTTATACGCCGTATGAGGAGGGCTCAGATTGCCCGTCTGAATGTGGAAATTTTCAAGCCTAAAACAGATACAAGGTATGACGAAACCGCTGTAGTATCGCACGATTCAAATTCCATTCCCTCCACTCCTGTTGAGAATTCAGTCTCAATTTTACTTTTGGGAACAAATACGCAGGTAGTTGGTATTGATGAAGCACAGTTTTTTGACGACGGGCTTCCTGAAGTCTGTATCAACCTTGCCAACAGAGGCATCCGTGTGATTATCGCCGGCCTTGATATGGACTTTCAGGGAAAACCATTCGGACCAATGCCTGCATTAATGGCTGTAGCAGAAGATGTCACTAAAGTTCATGCAATATGCGTTCAGTGCGGCGCTCCCGCAAGTTTCTCATACCGTACAGCCGACATTGGCACGAGGCTGTTGCTGGGCGAAAAAGAAAGTTACGAACCCCGCTGCCGGCAATGCTTTTTCGAAACAAATCCTGAACCGTAATACCCGATGTGGCTTTCAACTTTCAACTTTTAACTTCCCTCCCCTACCTCACCACACTGATCTTATGCGTTTTCACCGAATTATTATACCGTAATCTCATGATATAAATACCGCTGCTTAAGTCGCTGAAATTATAATAAAGCGTGTGAGAACCTTTATCTACAGATGACTGGCTAATCAGAGTTTTAACCTTCTGTCCCTGTATATTAAACAGATCCAGTGATACTACCGCATCTTCAGGCAGGTTGAGTACCGCCGCCACATTGTTATTATAATAAGGAGTTACCGGATTAGGGTAACTGTATAAAACAGCAGAAGAAGCAAGCGCCTGACGCATTTTATCATATGAGCTCTGTGCATTTTCAAGTGTTGTTTTAAGAGCATTCAGATCATCGCCTGCACCATAAGCAAAAGCGACTTTTACCGATCCGTTCGCGGGAATCGTAAAGGGGCCATAGCCGGAAACAAAAGAAATGTCTGCACCGGATGCACCGCCTGCCCCTGAAGACTTAATGCCGGAAGACAATGTTTGATATTTTTCGGCAGTAGTAAAGTTATCATCACTGAGCGGAGCTTCTGAAAGCGACATCGGGTAATAAGCAGGAGCAGCCGAAGAAGTAAGCAGTTTAACGCCGGCATAAGGAGCTGTACTGTTTGCCGTACTATAGGCATAAGCAATTCTGTTAAATGCATCGTAACGGGTAGCATTAGACGATTCAGCATCTATATCCCAATCGTTGAACAATCCGATATATACACCTTTGAGATCGCTTGTATTTCTGTTCACCACTTCATATTCAGCAATAACATAGCTGTCGGCGGAAGAATTTACCGGTGCGGTAAGTTTATGCTTAACATCCACTTTTAACCGGTTTGAATTACCGTCATCATCAAATTCAGAGTTTCCGCTGACTGTACTGTCAGTCGTAACCTCTTTAACCGACACTCTTTTAATAAAATGCTCATCAGCATTTCCATCTGTTGTTCTCGCATTATTTGAAACAGAAGAGGAAGAATTTCCAATCATCAGAGAAGCCTCATACAGAAGCTGAGTTCCTTTATACTGAAATCCCAGTCCACCCTGTTGGCCCGCCAAACTATAACCAATTCTTCCGTTGCTGGTAACCGTTGTAGAAAGATTGCCGGTTACAATGTTCAGGTAGTCTCTGGCAACTACTACAGTAAACGTTTCATAGTCCTGGTAGGTATTGTTATTGGCAGCATAATCAAGCTGGAATTCAACAGAGGTATTATCAGGAGTTCCCGGATTGATCTGTACAGTAAACGGGCCAATCCTTGTTTTTTCTTCCAATGTTGCGATAGAGGCTACCGATTTACTTCCGTTAGTGACAACGACATTGCTGTTAGAACTCTTTAATGAAATCGTCAGTCCCGACGCGGGCATTAAAAAGTTTTTAATATCCAGGTAAACATCTGCAGTAGTACCGGCGAGGAGGCTTCCGCTATTTTGATCTTCAAGAGTGACATTCTGATATCTGACAGAGGGAGAGCCGGCGTCAGTTAGTGCCCGGTAAACATTCAGCCTTCCCTTCCCCAGTTTTCCAATATAAGCCGGATTATCATCATCTATATTATCTGCTGTAACTCTCAAAAGCTCACCCACCTGCTGCATGGATAATGATGGACGATATGACTTAACTAATGCAGCAGCGCTGGAAACTATTGGAGAGGCCATAGAAGTTCCGGATTTATACCCGTAAGTATTATGAAAGGTTGTGCTGTAAATATTGTTTCCGGGCGCAGAAATTGTAATATACCCCCCGTAATTAGAAGAAGAAGATTTCCTGTCGTTTTCAAGCACATTTGCTACTGCAATCACTCCTTTGTAACCGGCCGGATAATCAGGAGTACTCCATGCATTGTTGCCGCCTGCTGCTACTATTAAACATCCCTTATTGATGGCATAATTAATAATATCCTCACCATAAAAGCTTCGGGCGGTGCTCCCCCATGAACAATTGATAATGTTTGCACCATGGTCAACTGCGTATTTAATCCCGTCAAAACCATTAAAAATATCCTCTTTATCATCGTCCGCCGCTACTTTCACAATAAACAGTTTCGCATCAGAAGCAATACTAGCAATCCCTTTAGCATTATCAGAAACAGCGGAAGCCAGCCCGCTGACATGTACTCCATGATCATTCTCAGAGCTGACAACATTGGGATCACTATCTTCAACAAAATTACTTGATGAAGCCCCGATAAGGTCCCACCCCCCAATAATATTGGCCTGCAGATCTTCGTGCGTCAGATCCGAGCCGGAATCGACTATCCCTATTATAATCCCTGAAGAATTGCGGATAAGGTTCCATGCTTCCGGAGCTTTTACCTGCGCAAGATAACTCTGCGACGATGCATACTGAGGATCATTAGGCTCATAGGATATATGAGAGATATAAGCAGGTTCTGCATACTCTACATTCTTATTTGAAAGAAGTTCGTTAATAACTTCTTCTATTCCTGCACTGCCCGAATACTTCAGTTCATAAACCCTGGCCAACCCTATTTTGTCTGCTTCGTTCGAAACTGTGCCCTGATCTTTATTTGTGCCTGAAGCCGTTGAAAACTTTTGATTCAGGCTTAGTACGGAAACCGTTTTAAGGGCAATTTCAGGTTTCACTGATAATATCCTGGCTGCCGACGATGATGTTGAACTTTCTTTAAACTTTACAATGACGGTATTAGGCAGATAATCTGCTGTCGAGATACTTGCGGGAAGTTTAAAAGTTCTGCTTCTTCCATAAAAATTAGTTTGCGCTGAGGATGATAAAGCAAAACACAAAAGCAGGAGCGCAAGTAAAAGTTTATTCATGCTTATGGGGTATGAATTATGGGTTATGAGTTATGAATTATGAGTTATGAGTTTCCTGCGATTTAAAAAAGATTGTTTCAAATATACGACATGTTGCGTTCCGATCCATAATAAATGAGATTTGGAATCTGTTGAGCAGTTTATAAATTAATAGGTTGTAATGATAAATCAGCGCCTGTTATTTTAAGACAAACTGACTTATTATAGTTAAATCGCGAAAATCCATAACCTATAACTTTCAAACTGTAAAACACATTCTCAACTCAATGATTATCAGCTATAAAAAATGTGTTGTATTTATAAATCAATTTTTGTTAAATCGCTGGAAACCTTCAACTCTCAACCCTCAACTTTCAACTTTCAACTCTCAACCCTCAACTTTCAACTTTCAACCTTCAACTCTCAACCCTCAACTTTCAACTCTCAACCTTCAACCTTCAACTTTCAACTTTCAACTTTCAACCCTCAACTTTCAACCCTCAACCCACCACTACTTCATTACATCCAGCACTTTAAACATCTTTTGTTTTATGGAAGAAGAACTGCCGTTATAATGATTAGTGATAAATGAAAAAACAAGCGGGGTACCGTCAGCACTTTTTTCATATCCAGCATAGGCCAGAACATTCCTGATACTGCCACTTTTCATTTTCATATTATTATACACAGGAATGCTTTCATAAAAACTGTTAAACCACGGCTCTTTCCAGGCAGACTGAAGCACTTTTGCCATGGTTAAAGTAGTAATACGGTTTTCAGGAGAGAGGCCGCTTCCGTCCAATATATCAAGGGAATTTGGATCTATAGCGGCTTTTTTGTTCCAGTAAGCCTGAACAGCCCCGACCCCCTCATTAAAGCTCCCCTCCCTGCCCTGCTTTACAGCTATGGTTTTTAAAATACTCTCAGCATAAAGGTTCAGGCTTTTCTGATTAAGCCAGTAAATCACTTTTGAAAGTTCCGGTGAATGATAGCGGTCGATAATTACAGAAGTAGGCAAAAAAACACCCGTTTCGAGGTTTATCCGTCTTACCGTAGTTGCAGAACCTGAAACAACAATACCATTATCAGCCATCCTGCCTTTTAGCTGAAGGGCAAGTTCAAAAGCAGCATCGGGACAAGAGGCCATAATCGTCTTTTTCAGGTCGATACCATAAGTACCCCTTACATAAATGATATCGGTATACGGAGCAGAATAAGCGTACACATTATCCCCTGTTCCCGACTTGCCTGTAGTCACTTCATTCACTATCTTCAGATAATCTAAACGAGGCTCTGTCCCCTGCAATACAACAGGCTCACCCACCCTTGCCCCCGGTTTGATTTGAAGTCCGAATTCATTTTCCTTCCAGTTAACAGAAGAAGGTCCGGCCCCATAATAATTTCCTATATCCTGCCAGATCCAGCCCAAGGGTAAACTCTGAGTGCCGAATAAATGATCATCAGTAATGATCCGGCCCTGTATCTTGCTTATTCCCGTCCGTTTTAAGGCAGCGGTCCACCTGCTTAAAAGTACTCCCGGGTCCGACTGATCATAGCGTTGACTTCCGAGTGTTGGGTCGCCGCTTCCGGTAAGTATCAAATCGCCATTCAATATACCATTGCTGATTGTTCCGCTATATCCCAGTGTAGTTTCCCATGTAAAATCTCTGCCAAGCAGGTTAAAAGCGGTGATTGAGGTCACTGTCTTTAATGTAGATGCAGGAGCAAGGCCGGTCCCTTCATTTTTAGAAAAGAGCACCTCTCCTGTCTCAGCGTTTAACACAGTCAGCGAACTCAAACCATATTTCAGCTGCGAATCGCCTTCAAATATTGAATACGCAGCTTCGATCTTTTTCTGTAAAGATTGGGCATAAACGCCGGTATAACCGGCAAGCAGGAAGAAACAAAGCAAGAGTCTTTTCATAATAAAAGCATCAGAATCAAGAGCAGAAATTAAAGATCAGTGGCATAAAACTCACAAAACCTGTCTAAATCAGACTATAAACAAGAAGATCAAAAAAGTTTGCCCCTCATCTTATTAATAAGGCCCCGGTTTAAAAACCAGAGCCTTAAGTTAATACTATTATTAATCAGCCAAAATTTGGCGACTATAAAATCCCCTCTTTTACCAGGTATTCAGCAATCTGAACTGCATTGGTAGCCGCTCCCTTACGAAGGTTATCTGCAACCACCCATAAATTCAGGGTATTCGGCTGCGACTCATCCCTGCGGATACGTCCTACTAATACTTCATCCTTTTCGTGGGCATCCATAGGCATCGGGTATTTCAGATTTGCAGGGTCATCCACTACAATCAGGCCATCCTGCTGTTCGAGCAGGCTTCGTACCTCTGCAAGATCAAAGTCGTTTTCAAACTCAATATTTACCGACTCTGAATGACCTCCCATTACAGGGATACGAACGGTGGTTGCAGTAACTCTGATCGAATCGTCGCCCATGATCTTTTGAGTTTCGAGGATCATCTTCATCTCCTCTTTAGTATATCCATTTTCCTGGAATACATCAATATGAGGAATTACGTTCAGGTCGATAGGATAAGGATAGGCCATCGGGCCCTCCACTCCCTTACGTTCATTCATCAACTGATCAACAGCCTTTTTACCGGTTCCTGTAACCGACTGGTAAGTAGAAACTACTACCCGTTTAATTTTATATTTATCATGAAGAGGCTTTAATGCAACGACCATCTGGATAGTAGAACAATTTGGATTTGCAATAATTTTGTCCTCTTTGCTTAGTACATTTGCATTCACCTCAGGAACAACCAACTTTTTAGTGGGATCCATGCGCCACGCTGATGAGTTATCGATCACTACTGTACCGGCCTCTGCAAAACGCGGGGCCTGCTCAAGAGAAGTACCTCCTCCTGCAGAAAATAATGCTACATCAGGTTTCATTGCAATTGCTTCATCCACTGTTACTACCTTGTACTTCTTACCCTTAAATTCTACTTCTTTACCAGCACTTTTTGCTGATGCCACGGGAATTAACTCAGTAACCGGAAAATTGCGCTCTGCTAAAACTTTTAACATCACCGAACCTACAAGGCCGGTAGCGCCTACAACTGCGACTTTCATTTTAATTGTGTATAAATATTTGTTACTTAATTTTAAATCTGGCAAATATGAAAAAATGTTTACTCTTTTTCGCCATTTTTTATGTGAATTTTGTCCATGCCCAGCTACAGGACTCATTTAATGACGGCAACTTTACAACTTCGCCGGTATGGACGGGCTCCGTATCGTCATTCCGCATTAACCCATCCGGGCAACTTCAAAGCCTGCAAAACGATTCGGCTGCTATAAAATATCTTGTTACAGCAAACTCAATCGGCACCGATGTTTCGTGGGAATTTTATGTTCAAATGAACTTCAGCCCATCTGCCTCCAACTATGCCAGGATCTATTTAATTTCAGATAAGCAGGACCTGAATGATGAACTCAATGGCTATTTTGTGCAGATTGGAGAAAACGGATCGAAAGACTCATATGATCTTTATAAAGAAACCGGAGAATCTTCAGATCTTTTGATCGACGGCAAAGACGGCAGGGCCGCTGGCAGCAAAGTCATGGTATGGGTCAAAGTAAACCGTACTAAAGAAGGTAAGTGGGCATTATTCACTAAAAATTCGGGGGAAACCTCTTACACCATGGAAGGAGAAAAAACCGATTCCAGCCCTTTCCTCACCACCCGTTATTTTGGAATACAATGTGTTTATACAAAATCAAGATCAGATCAGTTTATTTTCGATGACTTTAAAATTGGTCCGTTTAGCGGCGTACCGGATACTTCCGGCGGAAACAGTCCGCATGACCCCGGGGATTTTGAAAGCGAAAGGCCCATAGCAAATGACGTCCTCATCAACGAAATCCTCTTTAACCCCAGAGGTGACGGGGCAGATTTTGTTGAGATCTATAACAATTCGGATAAACTGATCAATCTTTCAGATCTGTGCGTTGCCACTGTTAAGAAGGACAGCCTAACGGCTATCAAGCCATTAAGTACTTCGGCCATGCCTTTCAGTCCGGGCCAGTACATGGTACTTACCACTGATCCAGACAATATTAAAAAAGAATATTATACTGAAAATCCCAACGCTTTTTTAAAGATGGCTTCTATGCCTGCCTTTAATAATGATGCAGGTACCGTAATTTTGCTTGCTGATTCCGTAACCATTGACCGGTTTGACTACACAGAAAAGATGCATTTTCCGTTGATCAAAAATCCCGACGGGGTTTCCCTGGAAAGAGTAAGCTTTAAAAGGCCATCAAACGAAGCCGGTAACTTCCGCTCAGCCGCTGCCTCTGCAGGATATGCAACACCCGGATATAAAAACTCCCAGTATACCGAAGAAATCAACTCAGATGAAGAGGTTTTCCTTAATTCTAAAACATTCTCTCCTGATAACGATGGCTTTGAGGATGCCCTGATGATTAATTATCGGTTTAAAGAGCCGGGCAACATTGCCAATATTAATGTATATAACGACAAAGGAGTGCTGATTAAACACCTCGCAAAAAACATGAGCCTTGGGCAGGAAGGTGCTGTTACCTGGGACGGACTTAATGAAAATTCGCTTATATGCCCTGTTGGAATTTACATTGTTTACGCAGAGGTATTCAATCTGAACGGTAACGTTAAAAAATACCGGAAACCTTGTGTATTGGCAGCAAAGCTGTAAGATCAAATGATCTGTTCTATTCAATAGCATCCTTTCCATAAAACCATAATGTTAAATTCATTGCCTTCGGCCATTAACAAGCACCCGGCATTACCCGAAATCTGTAAAAATTACCAATCGTATAATACATATAAATAAAAGTATTCTATCTTAGCTCAACTGATAAAACAGGGATACCTCTATGCCACATAACCTCAAATTGTACTTCAGCTTTTTTATTTTTCCGTTTCTCATTCCTGGGATCCACTCCACTCTTTTTGCACAGGCGGCAGAAACAAAATATGTAATGGTAATACACGGCGGAGCAGGTACCATCCTCAAAAGCAGCATGTCGGCCGAAAAGGAAAAAGCATATACAGAAGCACTTACCCTCGCACTGCAGCAGGGGTACACCCTTTTGAAGGCAGGAAAAACAAGCCTGGATGCGGTGGAAGCCGCAATAAGGGTGCTGGAAGATTCTCCTTTGTTTAATGCCGGAAAAGGATCTGTATTCACCCACGATGGCCGGAATGAACTTGACGCCTCTATAATGAATGGAAAAACGCTCGAAGCGGGAGCAGTCGCGGGAGTCACTACCGTCCGGAACCCGATAAGTGCTGCCCGGGCGGTAATGGAGAAATCACAGCATGTAATGATGGCAGGGCCCGGAGCCGAACAATTTGCCAAAGAGGCCGGAATTGAGATGGTGGACGCATCCTATTTCAAAACCAGGGAGCGTTGGGAAGCACTTCAGAAAGCTATCCGGGATGACTCTCTTAAGAACAAACCGGATCAGGGAAATAAAAAGCCGGCGAAGGCGGGCGTTATTAATAAAGACAATAAATTCGGCACCGTTGGTGCTGTAGCGCTTGATCATGCCGGTAATCTTGCCGCAGGGACTTCCACTGGCGGTATGACCAATAAAAAGTACGGACGTATCGGCGATTCTCCGGTTATAGGTGCCGGAACTTACGCGAATAATGCCACGGCCGGCATCTCCTGCACCGGGTGGGGCGAATTCTATATCCGCTGTGTGGTTGCCCATGACATTTCAGCCCTGATGGAATATAAGGGGCTCTCCGTAGAGCAGGCAACCCAAACAGTGCTAGATAAAGTAAGTAAACTCGGCGGCGACGGCGGCATCATTGCGCTGGATAAAAACGGCCATGCAGCGATGCCTTTTAATACAGCAGGAATGTACCGCGGCACTGTTAGCAGCGAAGGTAAAATTGAAATCATGATTTACAGGTAAGAAAACATGGATATAAGTTGCGCTTCCTTACCTGTAAACCCAGATGTTTAACCCAGAGCACAGAAAGAATAACAGAAGCTGCCGGGCCTGTAAAAGTAAACCGCACTAAGCCCGGTTACTTAAAAAGTTCCGCGAATAGTTTAAATGAATGCATTTTAGCCTCCTGATCATATATATGTGAGGTAGCCATTACTTCGTCGACCTGTGTTCTGCTGATAAAGCGCTGCATTTCCTTTTTAATCTTCTCAGGGCTTCCAAAAAAAGAATAGCCAAGCATCTGTTTTGCGGCCTCTTCTTCATAAATATTCCAGATCCCATCCATACTTTCAACCGGAGGCTGCA
>JAATFW010000127.1 GCA_015654985.1 Sphingobacteriales bacterium
ATGAACCTCAGCACAGCAGGAAGTGAAAAAAGAGCGAAGGAAGTGGGGATCAGGAAAGTATCAGGAGCTAAACAATCATTCATTATAGGTCAGTTTCTCACGGAATCAGTAATAATTGCTTTGCTTGCCGGTATTATTTCCATGGCAATCGTACAACTTTGTATGCCTGCCTTTAACTCTATTATCGGAGCCCGGCTTTCCGTACCATTTTCCAATCCTCTCTTCTGGCTGTTATTTACAGGCTTTATCCTTTTCACAGGTCTTCTTGCAGGCAGTTACCCGGCTTTTTTTATCGCTTCCTTTAAGCCGGTGAAGGTACTTAAAGGATCGTTCAAGGCTTCTCATGCAGCAATAAATCCACGCAAAGTATTGGTTGTACTTCAGTTTACTTTTGCGATCGTTCTGATCTGCAGTTCCATCATTATTCAGCGACAGATTAAATATGCACAGGAAAGGGATAATGGTTATAATAAAAATAATATTGTTTATCATACTCTGAATGGGGACCTTACCAGGAACTACCAGTTGGTGCGCGATGAACTGCTTGCTTCGGGAGCTGCCACTTCAGTAACAAAAACCAGTATGCCTATCAGTAATTCGGGAAGTAATAGCTGGGGATTAGAGTGGAAGGGAAAAGATCCGGATCAGAAGATCGTGTTCGACCAGATTTGTGCAGACGCAGGTTTTGTTAAGACCATGGGATTAAGACTGGTATCTGGAAGGGATCTGGACCTTCAAAAATATCCCACAGACTCTGCAGCATGCCTTCTGAGTGAGTCGTCGGTAAAAGTAATGAAATTCAAAGACCCTCTTGGTCAGATTATCCATAAGGATGACGTCGACTGGCACGTGGTAGGCGTATTTAAGGACTTTATATGGGGCTCGCCCTACGAAACCATTCCTCCCATGTTTGTAATGGGCGCAAAAGGCTGGCTTAATGGCATTAATTTCAGGATCAGTGAATCGGGAAGTTTGTCGGGCAACCTGCAAAAGGCTGAAAAGATCTTTAAAAAATACAATCCGGAATTTCCTTTTACCCCACAGTTTGCCGATCAGGAGTATGCCCATAAGTTTGACGACGAGCGGCGTACAGCCAGACTGTCGGGCTCTTTTGCCGCGCTCACTATTTTCATCTCCTGCCTCGGGCTTTTCGGACTGGCAACTTATATGGCTGTAAGCAGAAAAAAAGAAATAGGCGTACGCAAGGTCCTCGGCGCTTCGGTGAGCAGTATCACGACGCTGCTTTCCATTGATTTTTTAAAACTCGTGATCATGGCTATTTGCATTGCCATACCTGTTGCCTGGTATGCTATGAATATCTGGCTCAAACATTTTTCATATCACCTGGCTGTTGAATGGTGGGTTTTTGCGTGTGCAGGCCTGGCAGCTATTGTGATCGCACTGTTTACCGTTAGCTTCCAGGCGGTTAAAGCAGCGATAGCGAATCCGGTGAAGAGTTTGAGAACGGAGTAGTTCGGAGCTGTTGACTGTGACAGGTTAGATTTCATTGGAAGTTAAATGGTTTATTAGAAATAACACAGGTGGCAGATTTATAATCATTAACAACTCAATAAGATGATCAGGAATTACTTGAAAATTGCACTCCGGAATCTCTGGCGCCATAAAGGCTTTTCTTTCATTAATGTTCTTGGCCTGGCAGTAGGAATGACGGCCTTTTTTCTGGTATTCTTATATGTAAGCTTTGAGCTAAGTTACGACCGGTTTCATTCTAAGGCAGATCGTATTTACCGGGTAGTATGTGATATCAAAACGCCTACCGAAGTACTTAAAACGTCAGGCCCGTCCTGGGCAGTACCATCCCATCTCAAAAGTGATTTTCCGGAGATAGAGTCGTTCGTACGCGTTAGCGGACAGAGCCTCCTGGTAAGGAAAGGAGATATTAAATTCCAGGAAGAGAAAACGGTTTTTGCTGATTCTTCATTTTTCCACGTTTTTGACTTTAAGTTAATCAAAGGAAATCCGGAAACAGCGTTGAAAGATCAACTGAGCATTGTTTTTTCGGAAACTGCTGCCAAAAAATATTTCGGGGATAAAAACCCTGTAGGACAAACTTTATTACTTACCGGCGAGGGGCTGCCCGCTAAAGTAACAGGGATAATGAAAGATATCCCGGAAAACTCTCATATCAAAGCGGATATGCTGGTATCTATGAGCACCATGACCCAAAAACTTAATCCCGGGCTTGATGATCAATGGGGAAATTACGGCTCGGCAGCCTACCTTTTATTGAAACCCGGCACGGATGCCGCCGCCTTACAGAAAAAATTTCCGGCCTTTCTGGAAAAACGAAATGGCAATGAAATGAAACAACATAAGATGTATGCCACGCTGTTTCTGGAACCTTTAAAAGAGGTCTATCTGTATTCCACCCGGAGCGGAAATCTGACAGGAAACATCAATAACATCTATATATTTTCGGCTATCGGTTTGTTTATACTTATCATCGCCTGTATTAATTTTGTCAATCTGAGCACTGCACGTTCGGTAGAGAGGGCAAAGGAGGTAGGAATCCGTAAAGTGGTAGGTGCCGGACAAAGGCAGCTATCCTGGCAGTTTCTTGGCGAATCTGTTCTTATATGTTTAATTGCTTTTTTATTATCTGTATTACTTTCGGTGCTTTTACTTCCATTATTTAATCAACTCGCCGGTAAAACCATCAGCAAAGGTGTTTTTGGGAATCACAGTCAGCTCCTTATTTTACTGCTTACTGCCCTTGGCATG
>JAATFW010000027.1 GCA_015654985.1 Sphingobacteriales bacterium
ATATTGTTCTGAAGGCTCCTTATCCATCCGGAACTCCAGGATGGCGATGAGGTATACTTCAGGGATGTCGTAGCTGAAATGCTCCATCCCGGCCGGTAATTGGTCGCTGATTGCCCGGGATGTATAGAAGATTGACCGCTCACGGAAAAAATCCTGCCGACCGCGCTGCATCTCCACGATAAATTTTTCGCCCTTATCCCCGGTACAAAAAAGGTCGAAAACTACCTTCTTTTTATTGCTTGCCGGTCCGTTATGTTCGCCGGGACCGTACACCAGATCGGTGATTACCTTTTCGCCGGCAAAAAGGTCGTTTAAAAATTCAATCAGGATCTCTTTGCCAGGCTCGCCTCCGAACAGCCGCTTGAATGACCAGTCTGTCAGTGGGTCAAAATATCTGCCCATGTTTTTGCTTTGTTTTGATTAATAATGTTTGGTATGGCTAAGTTAGAAACCTTGCCGAAGCAGGGAAATGATCTGGGTCACTTTTGGGTATTTTATTAGTATGCAGTTATATTCCATTCTATAAAACATTTCTTCAAGGGAGGAAGAGAGGCCGATAGCTTGTTTTATATGCAGCTTTACGTAAACTTGCATATAAAACAAGTTTATCTTAGTTTGAACATTTCCATTAACGGCCATGCAAATTCAAAAAATCCGTATTGTTAATTTCATGAATGTAGAAGACGAAAGCTTCACACTTAACCCATCTGTTAATATTGTAACAGGTCAGAACGGCAAAGGAAAATCCACCCTTTTGCACGCCATCCGGATTGCCTGCGGTGCATATTTATTGGGAATACCTGAAGCGGTTAAAAGGCATATCTGGCCAGACGAAATCAGACGCAAAGACTTTGGTACCCACCCTGGCTTACAAACCCCAACTCTGATTGAAGCGGAGGGATCCATCGATAATCAAATGCTGAAAAAGCCATGGAGGCGGGTGATTCCTGAAGGAAAGACAAAGACAACAACCTCTAATGATGACGTAGGTGAAATAAGGGAGATAGCGCGTAAGAAATATGAGATGGTGACCAAAGTGGGAAAAAATGTAGATAATCCCGTTATTGCATTCTTTGGTACCAGCAGGTTAGCAGGTGGAGGCCGAGACACCCTGGGAAATTATACCGGAAGAGAAATATTCAAAGCCGGCTATAACAATTGGCTCGAAATGAAGCACAATGTTTTTCAATATCCCAGATGGCTTAGGAGCTACGACTATCGTCTTGCTGAGAAAAAAGAGATAAAAGGCACTAAGGAAGCTTTCTTTGAAGCGATCAAAGCGGCTATACCCTATATTACCGGGTTGAAATTTGACGGTTCAGAATTGGTATTGAAACTTAAACTGGAAGATTTTGAATCGTCCTCTTTGCCACTGAGTCTGCATAGCGATGGAATTGTGACACATACCTCCATGGTAGCCGAACTTGCCTATCGCTGTATTATGCTCAACGCCCACAGAGGCCATAAAGCGATAAAAGAAAGCCATGGCGTTGTAATGATTGATGAAATTGACCTCCATCTACATCCGACCTGGCAAAAGCAAGTGGTTACTGATTTGAAGAACGCTTTTCCAAACATTCAGTTTATTGCTACAACACATTCGCCATTTATCGTTCAATCGCTGAAAAGCGATGAACTGATTAATTTAGACAAAATTTCGGATGTTCAGCCATTAGATTTAAGTTTGGAAGAAGTAGCGGAAGATATTATGGGGGTTGAAGATATTTATGCCAATGAAAATAGCAGAATGGAGGCTATTTCACAAAAATATTTGGTTACTTTGAATGAATTAGAAAAGGGGCATAAAGAAACTGAATTAAAATTAGACGAATTAGAAACAAAAGTTTCAGATCCCTCCGTGAGGGCATTTCTTAAAATGAAAAGGCTTGAACGATCAGTCAAACACTGATATTAATAATGCGACCTGTTAATAAAGGAGATATACCTCAGTTAAACAATAAAGAAAAAATTGTTAGCGATTATAAGGATTGGCGATTGGACCTTATAGACCGAATAGGTGGTTATTGTGCACTGCAA
>JAATFW010000077.1 GCA_015654985.1 Sphingobacteriales bacterium
CTGAATAAACTTCTGTGCATAATCAAGAAGAAACCGATCACTCAGAGCGAAAACGGGAACAATGATATGATTCATCACAGTAAGGTTTTTATCAACCACAATGCCGGTTGGGATGGTTACATTGTTGAGAATATGCTGAATACGCTCATCGAAAATTCCGGTGCCGAATAACCCTTCTTTACCCCTGATTGCATCATAAAGACGATCTGGCTTAATCACGCGCGTTGTAAATCCAAGAATTTTACCGAGAACGGTTCCCTCAAACACAGATTTACCCATTCCTACCAGTAAAAGATCAAAGTCGCCGGTGTTGGCGATGTCTGTAATATCCTCATTTAAATCCGGCGATGGCTTGAATACAGGATTAAAGGGTTGTTGGAGGTTGCCTGCTTCCTCCCGGATCAGTTTGAAGCTCTCGGTCTCAAATTCCGAAGCGTTAAACTGGTTCAGCTCATTGCCCGGCGTTAAGTGTAAAGCGGTAATTGTAGAATTATCCGTTGATTTTCTTATAAGAAAATGAGCCAGGCGCATCAGTTGACGACCGGTAAAGGGGTTTCCGAAAGACAGCAAAATATTATACTTTCCACTTTTGCCAATCACATCTTTATCATCCCTGTAGTGGGGGAAGAGCTTATTGATGAGATCAAGTGCCGGACCTGTTATAAATGTGGTTACTAAAGCCATAAGTACCAGTATAGCAAACATAGCGGGAGAAAGAACTCCAAGATCGTATCCAATATTGAGGGCAACGAGTTCCATCAGTCCCCTGGTATTCATCAGGGCGCCGATAGTCAGACTGTTGTGCCAGCTCTGCCCGGTAAAACGGGCCGCGACAGCACTTCCTATGAATTTGCCTGTTATAGCTACCAGAATAACTATGGCGCATAGCTGCCATAAGCCGGGTTCATTAAGGAGGCCGATATGGGTCCTCAAACCAGTGAAAACGAAAAACAAGGGCAGCAGCAGAACCAGTGCGATATCTTCTACTTTCTCAATAAATATGTTCCTGAAATTAGCCGTTGGCGGCATAATCACACCAGCCATAAATGCTCCGAAAAGTGCATGGATGCCGATAACTTCGGTACCCCAGGATGAAAAAAGGAGCACGATAAAAAATATTCCAACCACAGGTTTGCTCAGCGCTTCTTTGCTTGAATATACTTCACCGATCCGGTATAAAAATGGTCTGATTAACTTCAGCATTAAAAAAACATAGCCGGCTGCCAATAATATGGTATATCCGGCACTTGCCAGCGAACCCGCTTTAACTATTGCGATCACCGCAGCAAGAATACACCATGCCGTTATATCGTCTGCCGCCGCACAGGTAATGACCAGAGCGCCGAGCTTCGTCTTAGTAAGGGCACGCTCCTGCACTATCCGGGCGAGTACCGGAAATGCGGTAATACTCATTGAAATGCCTATGAAAAGAGCATACGACAAAAAGGTGACCCCGGCGGGGGCAGTAGCCTGATAAATAAAATAAGCAAGTGTTACACCAAGGGCAAAAGGGAATATAATGCTGGCATGACTGATTACAACTGCTTCATGTGCTTTGTTGCTCAGCACTTTCAAATCGAGCTCCATTCCCACCACAAACATAAACAGGATGAGGCCTACCTGACTCATGATGCCGAGGTTTCCCAATGAATTTGCAGGAAAGAGAAACCCGGAGATCTCAGGAAAGTAGCTGCCTAGTAGAGAGGGACCCAGAATAATTCCCGCAACAATTTCGCCGATAACGGAAGGCTGCCCGATCTTCCTGAAGAAATATGAAAAAAGCCTCGCCACCAGAATAATAGTAACTATCTGCAGCAGCAAAAGACCCAGTGGATGGCCCAGATTATCAGAAAGGGATGCTGTAAAATGATCCCATCCGGAACCTTTATTGCCAGAAAAAGCCGAACCGGTCGGAGAGTCCGTCTTCAGGGATTCGCCTTTAAGAGCTATAAAATAGATCAGGCCAGAGAATCCCCCAATGGTAAAGATATAAAACAACAAATTCCTGATATTCTTCATTACACCTCATACCTTTTCCAAGCAGCAGAAAAATCCTCCCTCATGCTTTCAAAACGGTTTACGACAACGCCAATAAATTCTTCATCGAGTATCTGAAATACTCCGTTAATACCGCCTGTAATATCCAGTTCCGAAATTTTGTAAGTCTGTTCGAGATTACCCTGTTCAAACTTGACAAGAAACTTCATGTTCATTGAAAAGATTGTGATCTTACAATCAGGCCTTGGCAGCTCAGCAACAATACGCATATAGTTTTCAACGATTAATCAAACTTAGTGCAATTATACCAAATCTTTTAATGGGTCGGAACCATGAAGGCTACCAAAACTTTCAATTGGTATAAAACGTGCGAATAATTCTTCGCTGTACCAGTTTCCGCTGCGCGTTTTGTTTATAACTTCCCGGTGTTCTTCAGACTGGTAAGCAAAAGCTTTGACATCTTCAGCAGACTTCCACACCGAGAAAGTAGCCTGTTTAAAAAAAGGAACTTCACCAATTCCAAACGATACTATATACCCCTGAGATCTACGGAGGATATCAGCAACATGATCGGCATTAGACCAGAAACTTTTCAGCCGCGACGGCCGGATCGTTGCCCGTGTAAGCACTGCTATCGGGCCTCCTGTGTAAACTTCTTTAGATTCACCGGCAAATGGGTTTATTCCATCCCATTTTCCATGGCTTGTAAGGGGAGTACAAAGGATGGTCCACTGCTCAGTACTGAATATTTTCCACCACCAGCTAATAAACGAATGATGATAAAATTCTTCAAAATCATTACGTGATTGCCATACCGCAAGAAGTGCCCACTGCCGAAGGTCTGGTTTGAGATCAAAGGTGCCCTTATTTCCAGAACCCATCAGTTTCCAGAAAGAACATCTTCTGTTTAAGAACAAGGGTAAACGATGTATCGCCATAGCAAAAAATGCTACAGGGACGAAGACCTTTGGATATCTTATTATAGTTAAGGAAATAATCATTAATTACCTGTAATTCCCGCTGCTAATTTCGTACAAAAAAAGAAATAAAAAAGCCCGGATAACCGGGCCTTTTAAATCATAAAATGTGCGGGTAAAGACCGTTAAGCCATTACCCTGTCTGAAACATTTTCAGCTTTTCCTGTTAAATGACTGATTATATCACCTGCCTTATCTATTATCGGCTCACTCATGTTTTTTACTGAGCCAGCAAGTTTATTACATACTTCTTTTCCTCCGGAAGTACCAAACAGATACCACCCTGCCGCTCCTGTTGCCAGCCCGGCCAGCACAACACCTGCGATTGTCGGTTTATTTTTCATCATTTCCATAAGTCAAATATTTTGAGTCACGCAATAGGTATAAACATCATGCCAAAATGATATTTTTTATTCTCCATAGCTTACGCCGGGAATATTTTTATCAATTTGCCAGCGCCCTGTGCCTTCTTCACCAATAACCTCAAAGAGTTCCAATATCCTGCGTGCAACATATTCTTCCTCAATCTGTTCGTTAAGGAACCATTGCAAGAACTGGAAAGTCATAAAATCTTTTGCCTTAAAGCAGCGGTCGGCAATACGGTTAAAGCTTGCTGTTACATTGATTTCCTGCTGCAGGGCCAGCTCGAATACACCTTTGAATGAATCAAACTCCTGAGGAATATCGGTAATCTCCGGAGATATTGCCTTTCCCCCCATATCGTTTACAAAACGGAACAACTTAAGCATATGTCCGCGCTCCTCGCCCGATTGCTTTTCAAGATACTTTGCGCTGTTATCAAATCCGTTACGATCGCACCAGGAAGACATTGAGAGATATATGGAAGAGGATCGTGCTTCCATTTTAATTTGTTCATTTAAAAGAGCTTCAATTTCTTCGGTAAGTGAAGTTCTTAATCTGAGAAGGTCTTTCATAACAATTTCATTTTTTATTTACTATAAAGTAAATATAACGAAAAATTGTTTCTGTTTCTGCAACAATGGTCCTATACAGATTTAATCTAAATATCAGAAAGCATACTGCCGGAGGCATTCATTGACAATACTATTGAGCTCGATCATTGCTTTTGCGCCGCATAAAAGCTCTTTTAACCTGATCACATCTTTCATCGTAAGAACAAAACAACGTTCAGTATAATGAAGCATCAGAATGACGATATCTGCATGACGGGAAGTGTTTTTGGCCATTTCTGAAAGATTGATGGCATTTACCCGCCGGGTGAAGTCCAGAAAATTCCCCGTCTTAAATGCTGAACAGTTTCCGGCGAATTCTACTACAAAATTGTTATTTCGGTTACATTGGTATACTGTACCATGTTCGGTGCTGAAAACCTCTATAAGCTGAGAATAATTGTTATCGGCCATTTAACTATTGAATCTTCACAAAGATACCATTATTTGTAATTAGTCCAAATAACATCCGTGCTATTTTAAAAATAATGAAAAAAAGAACCTTCGCCGGGCTTCAGGCTGACAGGGGAGGGAAGAATTGATGAACAATTATGAGGGCTGGCTGTTCTTATAGAAGGATTTACCTTTTGTAAAATATAAAACGATGATAGAAGAAGAAAACTTTCCTCTGCAAGAGGACGAGATACCCGAACAGGATGACCAGAGCTTAAGCGATCAGAACCTGGCAGACCTTGAAGAGCAGGAGCAGCGAAACGACGAACTCCTGGTGCAACGAATTGAGGAAGAAAATGATAATACTGCTGATGATTATGGAGATATTGATGAAACGATTGATGAGCCTTCACAGGGAGAAGAAGATCTGGTTGAATTTACCGAAAGGGAGCTTCCTGATGATGTAAATTATGATCCGGTTGGAAGCGACAGGCCGGTTACTAAAAATCAGTTAGGCGATAATCCCCCGGGCAGCGAACAAAAAGCGTTTGATTCCGGAAATGCAGGTGATATGAGTAGTGATCAGGTTAAATATCCCGATAAAGATAGCATTGAGAATTTTCGTGAGAACCTTGACAAAACATCTGCTGAAATTAAGCTGGATAAGGATCTGAAGGAAAATGGATAATTTTTCAGAAATAAAAAAGAAAGGAGGCTGTATCATTGATAAAATGATCAGCCTTTTTATTTAGGATCTATTTTCTGATTTCTTAAGTCTCTTTGCTTTTAAGATTTATAAATGGTGTTTAGCGTCAAAAAAGGTAAAAGAGGCTCTTTTAGGCTGCCTTTTTTCTCAAATTCTGTGCTATTGCCAATAGCCCCCATTCTATCTCCACTGTTTCCTTTCCCCGGAGCAGGAAGCGACGGAACCCGTGGTTCTGTTTGACTATCAACAATGCCGGTCTTTCTATCTTTTATTTAACGATAACTTAATCTTTGCGGTCTTTTGATTTCATTAGCTTTGTTTCTGAAACTATGTCATAGACCCGGGCCGTTCACCGTAACCGGTTCATCGGGACGGCAGGACAAGTAAATTGTTACTTGAATATAACACGGGCATAGGATAGATAAGGTAATTACATATCGGGCGCATGGAGATAAGGCAGAAAGAAAGCACGGCAAGTATGTCTGTATCAGACGAGCATATTTTCGAGCGTTTGCACGCAGACACCTGGTCTGTATTGTTTCAGATCGCCTATAAGAAATTGGGAGATCAGGACGAGGCATACGATTTATTGCAGGAGTTGTTTATGGAACTATGGGACAAAAGGCAGATCTACCCGCTGCAAACTTTATCATTGCCCTGGCTCAAAAAGCGGTTATGGTTCAAGCTGATGACCTACTTCAGGGAGCAAGGCTTCAAGCAGAGACACCTTGAACATTTGAGAGTCTTTGTGGCAAGTGAAAGCCTGGTGCTACAACCTGCGGAATCGGTGGGGGTTGTATCGGAAAGTGATTTTGAGATCATAATGCAGGCTATCTCCATAGAAGTCGCCCAGATGCCTGACCGTATGAAAGAAATTTTTTTGCTCAATCGCGAACAGCATTTTACTATCAGCGAGATCGCCCAAAAGCTCGGATTATCGCCTAATACTGTACGCAATCAACTGCATACCGCTATGAAACGGCTCCGCAAGTCACTCGAAGCCCACGACCTGACTGCCATTAACCTGACCTTTTTGTGCTGGATGATATGGAGCTGAGTCCCGTTATCAGTTGGAACTGGACATGATCTGCAGATGATCCGGTTAAGAAATTATTAAACATTATTCACGTAAACTTAATGTACGATCTATAGTATGATCGGGCAAATACTGCTTTATATATACGATAAATGACGCAGAAGGAAGGGCATGTGCTAAATTCACAACACATGTAATTAAAAACGAGTGTGATTGGTTAATAATGGAAAACGACAGAAAATTAAGAGATATACTTCAAAGATTGATCGATGGGCGGCAGAAGCCCGAAGATAAGGAAAAAATAGCTTATTGGTTGGATCATCTGGATCTCGGTGAGAAAATGGATGAGCAGAGTCTGGATAAACTGAAAAGCCGGTCGATCGGGGAGCTTAGGGATATGATAGCGCCCTCACCGCAATCTTCGGGAAAATATAACGCTTACTATCGGTGGGCGGCTGCTGCAGCAGTGGTACTGCTTCTTGCTGTTACCGCCCTGTGGGTAACACCTGCGAAGTTCCGGGAGGCGCAGGAGGGTGACTCAGCAATAGCCTATAACGAACACCGTACTACTGCAGGGCAGCGCAAATTAATAACTCTCGCCGATGGTACCCGTGTATGGCTGGGCAATGTTAGTAAGATCAGGTATTTAAAAGAATTTGCCGGTAAGCGGGAGGTTTACCTGGACGGCCAGGCCTTCTTTGAGGTGCAGCCTGACGCAGACAAGCCGTTCCTGGTTTATGCCGGAGACTTGAGCGTAAAGGTACTGGGTACTTCCTTTGATGTGAAGTATTATACAAAAGACCGGGAGCCTGCTGTTTCGGTAGAGAGCGGCAAAGTATCGGTAGTACCTACAAACAGCAAAGAGCAATGGATCCTGCAGCAAGGGCAGCAGGTGATATATAATCCGAAGGAACATACGGGAGCCGTACAAAAGGCCGATTTATCCCTTGTGTTGGGCTGGAAGCGCGGTGAATTGATTTTTAGGGAAAAGACGCTGGCTGAGATTTCTGTATTGCTCGCCCGCTGGTATGATGTCGATATACAGGTGCAATCGTCTGAGTTGAGATCTTGTCAGTTGTCTATGTCTGTGAAGGATGAATCGCTGCAGCGGGTGCTTGGCATGCTGGCTGTAGTTGGAAATTTCCACTTTAAAATAGAGGGAAGAAAAGTAACAATCTGGTAACGCAGGTCAGGTAGAATCTAAAATCAAAACCAGGAAAGGAGGCTTATGCAATCATAGAAAGACAAAACACGATATGCTTTTAGATTAACAAAAGAACAGGGCGAAAGTATCTCACCACCTCACCCTGTAGTTTTCATAACCCGAACTATATAAATGAATTAGAAAAACAATAGCAATATTATGAATAAAAAGTCACTAAAAAGAATTTATGATATGTCACGTTTTATGTTCCTGCTTGTCTTATCATTGTGTACCACCACTGGGGTCTTGATGGCATCAGGCGTTATGTCGCAGAACCTTCGTAAGATCGTGACCTTAGATTACAACAGCCAAACAACGCTCGGTTCCCTTTTTCAACAATTGGAGCAGCAGTCCGGATTACGTTTCTATTATGATAAAGCCGTGAGCGAAGTTCCCACTGCCGGATTGACAGGCCGGAAAAGAACCGATCTCTCCGGTTTGCTGAAGGACCTTGCTAACAGGTACAATTTAAATATACAACAAAACGGCAACATCATTGCCGTCACCCGCAGGCAGCAGCCCGGTCGTATTACGGGCAGGGTGACCGACGAAAAAGATGAACCGTTGCCTGGAGCAGGCATACGGCTGGTAGAGTCAGGATATAGTACCAGTACTGATGCAAACGGCAATTTCAGTATGGAGACGCAGCCCGGTACATACACCGTCGAGGTCCGGTATATTTCGTATCAAACACAGCAAAAAAAGGCTGTGAAGGTAGAAGCAGCCAGGGCAGTTACAGTCAATTTTACGTTGGTAGCCGAATCTGGTGAGCTGAATGAGGTCGTAGTGGTAGGCTATGGAACACAACGAAAAGTGAATCTGACAGGTGCTGTTGAAGCAGTGGGCAGCGAAGTATTCGAAAATCGCTCCACATCTAATACCACACAGGCTTTACAGGGAGCTATACCAAACCTCAATATCTCTCTGGAAGATGGAAAACCTGCGCGTTCGGCATCGTTTAATGTACGCGGCCAGACATCCATAGGCCAGGGGGGAAGCGCCCTGGTACTGATAGACGGTGTTGAAGGCGATCCTTCTTTTCTGAATCCAAACGACATCGAAAGTGTAAGTGTGCTGAAAGATGCGGCCTCCGCAGCTATCTATGGTTCCAGGGGCGCCTTCGGAGTAGTATTGATCACTACCAAGCGGCCGAATAAGGGTAAAACTACGGTCAATTATACGGGTAACTATTCTATGCGGTCGCCAGCCATGGTTCCTGAGTTTGTAACTGATGCAGTTACCTGGGTGGAACATTTCAGGGATTCATATTACAATCGCCAGCAAACAATGCCTACGTCTATTAATAACGACACGCAGTACTATAGTGATGAGTGGTTAGAGCGTCTCAGGGCATGGAAGGCCTCGGGAGAAGGCCCAAAGACAGAAATATTGCCTAATGGAGACTATGAATATTACAGCAATACAGATTGGATGGATCTTCTTTTTAAAGACCGTACATTAACCCAGGATCACAACCTGGCTATTTCGGGCGGCAACGAAAAGTCTGATTTCTATGTCTCCGGACGTTTCTATGACTTTAATGGCATATATAACTTCGATCCGGATACTTACCATTCTTACAATCTCAGGGCAAAAGGCTCTTTACAGGCCTACAAATGGCTGAAGCTCAATAATAACATGGAATTCTCCAATAATAATTACCACATGCCTTATTCGGCACAGGGACGGAGCGCCAACATCCAGCGGTATATTGAAGTGAACGCTTTTCCGAGCTTACCGATGTATAATCCGGATGGCACTTATACCCGTGGCGGTGCAGCCACTCTGGGCGCTTTTGCAGACGGTAATAACTATCAGGATAACAAAAGGAACTTATTCAGAAATACGGTCGGGTTTAACACCAATTTTTTCAGGAATACGTTCCGGGTTAACGGAGATTTTACTTACCGGTA
>JAATFW010000245.1 GCA_015654985.1 Sphingobacteriales bacterium
GCTTTATAGATCTTCATGATCTCTGGAGATATTTCCCCATTATATTTTTCCGTAGCCTGAACATAATTATGACAGTTCATACAAACATTCAGCGAAGGAATAGAGGCATTTTTAGATTTGTAGGCCCCGAAGTGGCAATACTGACAATTGATCTTCAATGTCCCGGCATGCAGCTGATGTGAATATTTTATCGGCTGTGTTGGTTGATAGCCCTCATGTACACCTGTGTTCCACATTGCCATCCAGCCCCACGAGCCAAGGAAGATGATAAGAAGCAGCACCACAAAGAACACAAACTTTTTATTCTTTGCCAGTCTTCTGAACCTGATAGCAGCGCTTTCGCCTTCAACCACAGGTTCTTCTTCTATAACAATGCCCTGTTTCTGTAACAGCAGCCTTTCAAGCGTTTTAATTACGCGGTTCAGAACCAGGATCACCAGCAATGCAACGATTACGACAATTATCAGCCCTCCAAGCATAAAATCGCTTACTTCGCCTGTTCCCTGGCCGGCACCCGCACCTCCTTCTCCCGCAGCACCAGCCTGAGCCGCCGGCTTGTCGCCTTCTGTCTGGATGTAAGCAAGGACATTATGAATATCATCATCGCTGAGCTCCGGGAATGGAGTCATTACAGTTTTATTATATTCATTAAATATCTTAACTGCAGCCGGATCTCCCGAAGCTACCAGCGCCTGCGAATTCTTGATCCACTTCACAAGCCAGGCCGCATCCTGGCGCTCAAGGATCCCTTTTAATGCCGGGCCAACTACCTGGCGGTCAAGAGCATGACAGGAAGTACACTTTTGCTTAAAGATAGCTGATCCTGCATTGGCATCACCTTTTACTGCTCCTGAAGCCGGTGCGGCTGTTGCTGCACCCGGTGTACCCTGCCCCGCAACAGCAATGGCAGAATCCTGAGCATAGGTATTGACTCCGAAACTTAGAGCAGAAATTAAAATGAATGATTTTGCAACACTTCTAAAAACCAATGAGATGCTTCTCATATACTATTTTACGCTAAATTTTAAATGTAAAATTGAAATTGTGCTCTAAATCACAATTTCGGATGACAAAAGTATAATTATTTTAATGACCTGTGACACTTTAATGACCTGTAAAAATAATTTATAAACATTCTAAACAATACCAAAAACGCGCTTTAATGTTTCATAAAGCGCGTTTTTTCGTATTTCTACTATCATATAAGAGAAATATACTTGTTAAATAGGTTACTTTTATTATTGTCTTAAAACCCACGCAAAAATAAGGGGGGCTACAATCGTTGCATCTGATTCAACAATAAACTTGGGTGTATGAATATCCAGTTTCCCCCAGGTGATTTTTTCATTCGGTACTGCACCCGAATAAGATCCGTAAGATGTAGTTGAATCGGAGATCTGGCAGAAGTAACTCCAGAAAGGCACATCATGCATTTCAAGGTCCTGATAAAGCATCGGGACAACGCAGATTGGAAAATCTCCAGAAATACCGCCGCCGATCTGGAAGAAGCCAATGCCTTTCCCTCCGCTGTTATGACGGTACCAGTCGGCTAACCATGCCATATACTCGATTCCGCTCTTCATAGTCGAAGCTTTAAGCTCTCCCTTTATGATGTAAGAAGCGAAGATATTTCCCATCGTACTGTCTTCCCAGCCCGGCACAACAATAGGAAGGTTCTTTTCCGCAGCGGCAATCATCCAGCTATGCTCCAATGGTATTTCGTAACTATCTTTCATCACCCCGCTCAGGAGGAGTTTATACATGTATTCATGCGGAAAGTACCGTTCTCCTTTATCCTCGGCATCTTTCCAGATCTTAACGATATGATGCTGAATCCGTCTGAAAGCCTCTTCTTCAGTAATACAGGTATCTGTTACCCTGTTAAAATTATTTTCAAGGAGGTCCCATTCGTCCTGCGGACTAAGATCCCTGTAATTCGGTACCCTCTTATAATGAGTATGCGCAACCAGGTTCATGATATCCTCTTCCAGATTAGCCCCCGTACACGAAATAATTGCTACTTTATCCTGCCTGATCATTTCAGCCAGCGTAATACCAAGTTCGGCAGTGCTCATTGCGCCTCCCAGGGTGATCATCATTTTACCGCCCCCGTCAAGGTGAGTTTCATAACCCTTCGCCGCATCAAGCAAGGCAGCGGCATTAAAATGCCGGTAATTTTTTTCTATAAACTGTGATATTGGTCCTCTTTCCATATGTTCTGAATCTGAAGCTGCAAAAATACTATTTTTAAATCCTTTAAAAACAACATCCTTACTTTACAGCACAATCCGCTTGCCTTCTCTTGCCGAACGTAAAGCCGCCTCAAGAATCTTTACAACTATCAGATTATTAGACAGCGAAGAAAGATCGTTTTCCGGTTTCAATTTCCCGCTCAGTACGTCTGCCAGATAAGAAAGGTTGTCGCGGTATACGGCAGGATGTACTTTTATTTCTTCTGTAACATCCTTCTTCCTTCCCATCAAAATAGTATCATTAAGAGCATGAAGGTAGCCTGTTGTACCAAATACTTCAAGATCTTTAATATTAAAGGGCCAGTTCCACGAGGCTTCAATAATTCCTGTGGCCCCGGGGTATTCAAGTAAAATCGTAGCATCGTCATCTACTTTCGGATAAACGGCCGGCTTAATATGCCTGGTAACAGCCGTTACGGCAAGCGGCGTCTTTCCATCCATCAGCCAGGTCATCAGATTTGCACCATAACATCCAAAATCAACAATGGCCCCTCCTCCATTCTTAACAGGGTCTGTAAGCCATTTTAAGAAGTCGGCGCTGCAACCTATTTCCTTTGGCCCCTGGTGCCCGTCATGGACAACCATCCTGCGAATGTCCCCGATAGAAGAAATGCCTGTTACCATTCCCTTCACCTCCTGATTGGTATTATACCAGGTCGTTTCATAATTGGTAAGCACCTGTATATGAAACTGGCGGGCAAGCGCTGCAATCCGCTCCGCATCCTTCAATGTTGTAGCAAGAGGTTTTTCAACCATCACTGAAATGCCCTTCGGCGCACAGGTTTCTACAACACCCAAATGTTCTATAATGGAATTATATGCCAGCACAGCATCAGGAGTAGTATGCTTTAAAAGGGCTGGAAGACTTTCAAAAAAAAGAGAGTCGGGCAGGTTATAAGCTTTCTTATACCTGGCAATCAGTTGCTGATCCGCCTCGGCGATCCCGGCAATTATCACCTCCCCTCTTTTATATTGGTTCATAACATTATGCACGTGATCATGAGTTAATCCGGCAATTCCCACTTTCAGGGGATGCTGAGCCCTGCAAAACAAGCAGCTTAACAGTAAAGCGCAAACGATCAAACTTCCTTTCATTTTATGATGTCAAAATTTATTGTTGAAATTAAGAAAATTATGAGAATGGTTTATTTTCTCCCGTAAATGTTACCTGCAGGCCCGGCATTATTTCATTAAAATTACTTATCATACATTATCATTTACCTGTTTTATTATAATAAAAAAACAAGTATCTTGGCATGTACCAGCGATACTGTAAAAATGCCGGTGAATATTTAAATTTTTCATCATGAGTATTATAAAAGAATTTAAAGAATTTGCTGTCCGGGGGAATGTTATAGACTTAGCCGTGGGTGTAATTATCGGAGCCGCTTTTGGAAAGATCGTTACTTCCATTGTAGACGACATTATTATGCCCCCAATAGGTTATGTAACAGGCGGAATCGATTTTTCGCAGAAAAAAATCACGCTCAAGCCTGCCGATACCGTGCATAATATTGCCGAAGTATCTGTTAAATATGGGAATTTCCTGAACACGCTGATCCAGTTTATTATTATAGCCTTCTGCATTTTTCTGGTTGTAAAGTTAATTAATCAGCTAAAGAGGAAAGATCAGGCAGCTCCTTCAGAACCGGCGCCCCCATCAAAAGAAGAAATACTGCTGTCTGAGATCAGGGATATTCTACGGGAGAAGAAACTGTAAGAACCGTTTAGGACTTAATTATCAAGTTTTATCGCAATCAGCACCAGCACATTTCTGCACTCATCTTCTGTCTTAACCTCAAACTGAATGGTCCTTCCTTCCGCATACTTTTTGGCATTCAGCAGTTCCTGTTTATTAAAACCGGGCAGTTCCTTCTCCATAATTTCATGGACAGCTTTATCTCCAAATGTAAATGAGACCCTGAAATACCCCCGGCAAGGTATAATAAAAAGAACGTTTCTTTTTTTTACCAACAACTTAAGTACCCATCCTGAGCTCTTCCCATAGTATTTCCATTCAGCGATAAATGATTCGTACCGTTCACGGATAAATAAACAGATTTCGTTAAAGTATCCGTTCGCTTCACCAAGCTCCGCAGAGAGCATTTGTTCGTTAGGTTCAACTAATTGATCATCAAAAATACTGGCAGTCATATCATTCAGATTAATTTTTCTTTCAAATTTTACATTTCTTTATGTCAACAGTATGCCAGCAGGAAATATCTGTTTGCATCACTTTAACAATTCGGATCAAACCATTTTTATTTTCCCATTGTTTTACCACTTAGTGGCTTTTTTATTTTTTCGTTGAACAGTGCAGGCCCGACGGCAAGCTTTACTTTTGTAGCACACCCGCTCTTTTCTTGAAACAAATTTAGAACGGTATTTTACAAAATCCAAGAGATTACGGGTTTGTGTCCCGATTTGGCTCAAATTGTCCCGATTTGGCTCAATCTGTCCCAATCAGGCCTGACCTGGCTCAATTTGTCCTGATCCGGCTGTGATCTGCGGAACGAAGATTTTCCGGAATACCGGCCGCTGCATATCCGCCCCGTGTTCGCTGCACGGGGCCGCATTCTTCGGCTGTTCTCCCATTCGGCTTCCGAAGTTCTTCCGAAGTTCTTTCATTGCGTTCGGAAGAACTTCGGAAGCCGAATGGAAGAAATATGAAAGAACTATGAAAGAAACCCCTAATCCGCAGCGGCCCCCGGACGAATCTGGAGCGGGACTGGTACGGCAAATTCCTGGCGTTGAAATCTCCCGGATCTTCCGGCACGGCAGGTGATGATCCCTTTCACCCCGCCTGTTCTTTTTTCTTTCATTGAGTTCATTATTTTTCCCGGCAAACCTGCAAAAAGACCGTTCCATCGGAAGAAAAAAACAGGGGTGTAAAGGGGTGGTGGTTTTTACCCGGAAATTATTCTTCGCTATTGGTAAAGTGCTGGCGCAGCTTTTCCTCCTCAAGGTCAAGAAGGTCCAGTTGCTGTCTGATAATATCATCGTTGATCCCTTCTTTCTTATTCAGGTTTTTAAGCAAAGTACGTTGCTCATTCATCAGGTCGGCAAGTATCGTTCTGTAATCATGATAAAAAGCATCAGCACGTGTCTGGTTGTCACCTTTTTTCCAGTCATTCAAGAGTTCCATATCTGCCTCGATCTTTAATTTGAGCGACTTTAGCATACCGTTATCTTCGAGCTGCTTTGAGTATTTACCCTGCAGCAACTCAAGGGAGAGATTAGAAAGTTTTTTCCTGACAAGTTGTTTTTGCTGTTCAAAGGAGATAGTGTAATCAGGATCAGCCATATTCACTTTCTTTATAAGTAAAGGAAGGGTTAGCCCCTGTAACACCAGCGTAACCAGGATCACGGAAAAGGTGATAAACAATATTAAACTCCGGTTTGGAAAGGGGTCTCCCGATGGCAGCAAAACCGGAATACTGAGAGCTGCAGCCAGCGATACCACACCCCGCATTCCTGCCCAGCCAAATAGCAGGGGGGCCTTCCACCCGGGCCGGCTATCGGCAGTTGTAATATACCTGCTGATAAACATAGTAAAGAACAACGCGCCATAGGTGCTGGCCAGGCGGGTTATGATTAATATAAAAGCAATGATCAGGCTGTATTTTATACCCGCATTCAATCCCTGAGGGCCAAGATTTCCGATAACAACCGGGAATTCCAGGCCTATCAGCATAAATACGAACGCGTTAAGAACAAAAGCAACGGCTTGCCAGACGTTAACGCTCTGAAGACGGCTCCGGTGAGTCAAAAAAGAATGTCTCCTTGCCGAAAGGAATAATCCGCCGCTTACTACAGCCAAAACACCCGAAAAATTGAATTCTTCAGCTACGGAATACATAGCATAAGGAGTCAAAAAAGTCAGGACTATATCAATATTGGTTGTTGTTGGAAGCCAGCGATGAATGGCATAAAATATCATCGCCACTGCAAGGCCGGTAACAACTCCCATCACAACCAGGATAACAAAGCTGGTAAGCGCCTGACTGAAAACAAACGTACCCGTAGTTATAGCTGCCAGCGCAAACCTGAAAACTATTAAACCCGACGCATCATTCATCAGGCTCTCTCCTTCTAACATGGTTACCATCCTCTTGGGTACTTTTACATTTTTTAATATGGCAGTTGCCGATACGGCATCGGGGGGTGAAATGATCCCGCCCAGCAAAAACCCGGCAGCAAGAGTAAACCCGGGAATAAGGCTGCTTTACACTACAGCAACGACACACGAGGTAACAATAACGATCAGAAATGCGAAACTAAAAATAATCCGCCTCCATTTCCAAAAATCCTTCCATGAAGTATTCCAGGCGGCTTCATACAATAAAGGCGGCAGAAATATCACGAAGATCAGATCAGGCTCTATTTCAATTCCCTTTAAACCGGGAACGAACCCCAGTAAAAGCCCGGTAAGGACCAATAATATCGGATAAGCGATTTTGATCTTTCTTGCGGTCATAACTACAAAAAGGATCACGCC
>JAATFW010000112.1 GCA_015654985.1 Sphingobacteriales bacterium
CCTTCAACCCCAGATAGAGCTAAATCAGGATCTGGCAGGGCTTATTCCGGGATTAAAGCTCCGGTTTATGGGCTATGTTCAGCGTAATTCCAGTTTCGCTATAAGCAGGGCTTACAATCCGTTTTTCTATGATGCCAGCTCGCTTGATGGTAACGAAATAACAATTACGCCGTTAAATCCGGGAGGCCCCGGGTCTGTAGGTACCACGGGCAGTGAATACCTGAGCTATGGAGAGGGAGACAAGGACCTTAAATCGTCATTGTATACAGAAACTGCCGTAAACTATAGTAAAATATTTAAAGAAAAACATTCAGTATCCGGGATGCTGGTTACTACCATGCGGAATTCTCTTTCTGGTAATGCAGGGAGCTTAGAAAGGTCATTGCCAAAACGTAACCTTGGTCTTTCGGGCAGGTTTACCTATGGCTATAACGATACTTATCTCACTGAGTTCAATTTTGGCTATAACGGAACAGAACGCTTTGCTGCAAACCATCGTTATGGCTTTTTCCCTTCTCTTGGAGTCGCTTATAATATTTCCAATGAAGATTTTTTTAAGCCGCTCACTACAGTTGTTACACGCCTGAAACTGAGAGCTACGTATGGTTTGAACGGGAATGATGCTATTGGGAACGATGAAGACCGCTTCTTCTATTTATCGAATGTAAATCTTACAGGTGGTCCCGGAGCTTCATTTGGAGAAGATCCCTCAAACGTGTATACACGTCCGGGGGTAACTGTTCTGAGATATGCCAATGACAAAATTACCTGGGAAACATCAAGGCAACTTAATGTTGGTGCAGATATTTCCCTTTTTAATGACGTTAATCTTACTATTGATGCATACAGGAAGAAAACGTCTAATATCCTGCAGCCAAGAAGTGCCGTTCCAACTACAATGGGCCTACTGGCTGCTGCAGTTGCAAATGTGGGCAAATCAGAAAGTAAAGGGATCGATTTTCAAATGGACTACAGTAAATCGCTGGGCAGGAAGACATGGGCGCAGGTAAGAGGTACCTTAACGTATGCTACCAATAAAATATTGATTTACGATGAGCCTTCCTATCCTCAAAGTACATATTATTTATCCAGAGTCGGGCGTCCGATTAATCAGCAACTGGGTTTTATAGCCGAACGCCTGTTTACCGACGATGTTGAGGTCGCTAATTCTCCCGATCAGAATGCCATATCGGGCGGGGTTAAGCTCAGGGGAGGTGATATAAAATATCGTGATATGAATAATGACGGAGTGATCAATAACGACGACAGGGTATATATGGGACTTCCAACTGATCCCGAAATTGTTTATGGCTTTGGATTTTCCGCATCTCATGGAAGTTTTGATATTAATGCCCAGATGCAGGGATCAGCCCGGTCGTCCTTTTTTATTAATACCGGCGGTTTCAATTTTGATGATCTGAGTAAAAGCGGGATTTCTCCTTTTGTTCAGGTAGCGGGGTACCAAAGCGGATTACTGAGTGCAATAGCAGAAGATCACTGGTCTGAAGATAACCGGAATGCTTATGCCTTTTGGCCGCGTTTAAGCAGTGTTCTTGCTCCGAATAACACAGTAAGGTCGAGCTGGTGGATGCGTAATGGTGCCTTTCTCCGGCTTCAGCAGGTCGAGGTAGGTTATACGCCCGACAAAAAGTTCTTAGGCAGGTTTGGCCTCAGCACCGTCCGTATTTATGCAAGTGCAAGAAACTTGTTCGTCATCAGTAAATTCAAACTGTGGGATCCTGAAATGGCAGGTAACGGACTGGATTATCCCCTTCAGCGGGTCTATAATCTGGGAGTTAATGTTGGATTTTAATCTGAACTGTTTTTAATAAGAAAAATAATGAAATACCTGATAAAATATACAGTAAAACGCCGTTATAAGCTTTTACATGCAAAAATGGTTTGGCTTTTAATTCCTGTGCTTTTTGCCGGAACTTCCTGTAAAAAGTACCTGGATATTGTGCCCGATAATGTGGCTACTATTGATAACGCCTTTACCAGTAAGAATGAAGCAGAAAAATACTTGTTTACCTGTTATTCTTATCTGCCCAACAATGCAAATCCGACATCTAACATCGGCTTTCTGGGGGGAGATGAAATCTGGATTCCCAAATCAAGGAGAGGCAATCTTGAGAACTTCTCCATGTCATGGGATATTGCATTGGGAAGTCAGAATACAGGTTCTCCCCTGGCAAACTATTGGGATGGAACAAATACCGGACGCCCTTTGTTCCAGGCTATCAGGCAATGTAATATATTCCTGGAAAATATAGTCGACGAAAATAAGGTAATTGATCTGACTCCCGACATGAGGGTAAGGTGGATAGCAGAAGCAAAATTTCTAAAAGCTTATTACCACTATCTTCTTTTACGAATGTACGGGCCTATTCCTATTATTGATAAGAACCTCGATATTTTTGCATCCACAGATGAAATGAAGGTTAAAAGAATGCCTTTTGATACCTGTGTGGATTACATAGCGCGATTACTGGACGAAGCTACCGCTGATTTACCTCTGTTAATAACAGACAGAAGTACTGAAATGGGAAGGATCACCAGGCCTATAGCATTGGCGGTGAAAGCTAAACTATTTGTACTGGCCGCCAGCCCCCTGTTTAATGGCAATTCTGATTATGCAGGCTTTAAAGATAAAGATGGTGTTCCGCTGTTTAGTACTACTTTTGAACAATCAAAATGGCAAAAAGCGGCAGATGCTGCTAAGGAAGCCATTGATGTCAGCGAATCAGCCGGTCACGTCTTGTTTACGTTTTCAAGGGCAGGTTATAAATTATCTGATACAACTGCCCGGCAAATGAGTATCAGGAATGCGATTACCGAACGGTGGAACGCTGAAAAAGTCTGGGGGTTATCCAATAGCATGGCGTCTAACCTTCAGCGGGTGTCAATGGGCTGCCTCACTACAGGTTTTAATTCCAACAATTAGACTGCACAGTTTTCGGCCCCTTTAAAAATGGCAGAACTGTTTTATACGGAACATGGGGTGCCGATTACAGAAGACAAGTACCTGGATTACTCCAATAAAAACCAGTTGCGGACAGCAGTACGGGAAGAGCGCTTTTATATAAATCAGGGATATCAGACAGCCCGCTTAAATTTTGACCGTGAGCCACGCTTTTATGCAGATCTCGGCTTTGACGGCGGTGTCTGGTATATGATCAATAACAACCCGGGTGTCGACGGATCAGATGAAGGGACATTTTTTATGCAGGCTAAATATACACAGCCCGGCAACACCGGTGCTGAAGGAAACTATAATGAAACCGGATATTTTATAAAAAAGTTAGTCGACTGGAACCTGGTGAACTCAACCAGTGCCAATACTGTGAAAACTTACGAATGGCCCGAAATAAGGCTGGCCGATTTATACCTGCTGTATGCAGAAGCACTGAATGAAGCAAAGGGGCCATCGGAGGAAGATATATTTGTTTATCTCGATAAAATAAGGACCAGAGCGAGTTTAGAAGGAGTAAAAGATTCGTGGGATAAATATGCAAATTCAAAAAAATATGAAACAAAGGAGGGTTTGAGGGCCATTATTAAACAGGAAAGAGGCATTGAGTTAGCTTTTGAAGGCAGCCGCTTCTGGGATCTTCGCAGATGGAAAGATGCAGTTACAATACTAAATGCACCTGTTACGGGATGGTCTATTAATCAGGTGGATGCTGTTTCTTATTACCAGAACAGGACAGTATATCAGCAAACTTTTGTGGCTCCGAGAGATTATTTGTGGCCAATCAGAAACTCGAATCTTACCATAAATTCTAATTTGGTTCAAAATCCCGGATGGTAGTTTATAAAATATTTTAAATATGAAATCATTAAAATCACTTTCCATTATTTCGGTGATCTTCATCGCATTATTTGGATGCAAGAAGGATAAATTAGGTCCTCTGTCGTATAACGGCACCGCTCCCGGTCCAATATCGAATGTGACGGTTTTAAACCAGGCAGGGCAGGCAACGCTTACCTATACCCTGCCACGCGAACTGGACCTGTCTTATGTAAAAGCAGTGTACACACTGGCCAGCGGAGTACAAAGAGAAGTAAAATCTTCTTTTTATACCAACAAACTGGTCCTCGATGGCTTTGGAGATACACTGGAACATGAAGTAAAGGTATATGCTGTAAATAAGAGCGAGGTTAGCTCTGAACCCCTGACTGTAAAAATAAGGCCACTGGAAAACTCTATCTGGGAAACCTTCAGAAGTCTGAAGGTGATACCAGACTTTGCCGGTATTAATATTCAGGCAAAAAATAAAGCAAAAGCTGATATAGCGATCATTCCAATGCGGAAAGTTGGATATAAAGGATGGGTACAAATTGACGGTATTTATACTTCTTCGGATTCGGTTAACAGGGATATAAGGGGACTGGATACGATCCCGTTAGAGGTGGCTGTTGTAGTAAGAGACCGTTTTCTGAACCATACAGATACGCTGTTTACAACGGTAAAACCATTGTACGAAACTCCGCTTTCTAAAAGCCTTTATAAAACAATGAACCCGGTGATCTGGCCGGGTGATCAGAGCGCTCATTATTCGGCTTCGGGTTCCTCCGATACCGGAATACACAGAATGTGGGATGGAGAAACTGTTGTTTTCCCAAGCTGTGCGTACACTCCCGCAAATATTACCGATGCCGGCCCGCATTCTATAACGTTTGATATAGGGCAGCTCGCGCAACTCAGCCGGATTGTCATATGGGATTACCCGGAAACCATTAATGGTCTGAAAACCTGGTTTTACAGGGGAGATATGAAGAATTTTGAGATCTGGGGCTCCGCTGATCCTAACCCGGACGGGAGCTGGGACAGCTGGGTTAAATTAGGTACCTATGAATCGGTAAAACCGTCGGGACTGCCTGGATATGGAGATCTTTCTGCAGAAGACCGTGATATAGCGGCTGCCGGATTTAGCTGGAAATTCAGGATAGATGTACCTAAATTAAGATATCTGAGAATTAAGTGTATTAATAACTGGATGGGAACCCAGTTCCTTATGATCACCGAGGTTCAGGTATATGGTAATCCCCATTAATTAACAAACTAATTATACTGAAATGGAAAAATTGTTTAATAAAAGTATTGCTCTTGTTACTGCGGTCCTTTGCATTATAGCCGGATTGGAATCCTGTACAAAAATGAACGATTATAAGGAATATGCGAAAGGAGGAGAAATTTCTTATACCGGCAAAGTTGATTCCCTAAAGATTTATCCCGGGCATAACCGTGTATTAATTAAAGGACTCTTTATCTCCGATCCCAAAGTCAGATCCTGCAGGATTTACTGGCATAACCGTAAGGACTCTATTGTTGTTCCGGTTACAAGGACAACAGGTGTGGATACTCTAAGAGAGATTCTCACAGGGCTTGATGAAGGTACCCAGAACTTCGAGTTTGTCACTTTTGACGCGTTGTTGAATCCTTCAGTGATTGTCAGGGCCAGTGCTAATGTGTATGGCGACCGTTATCAGGCGTCTCTGATCAACAGACCGGTTGCGGATGTCGAATTAGCTGACAATGGAACTACAACTATTCAATGGGGCGGATTGGATAAATCTCTGGGTACGGCAACCGTTGTACTTACTTATACAAAATCAGATCTGACCACAGCCGAGGTAAGAAAATCATCCGCTGACACCTCTCAGACTACCGTTCTGCCAAATTATAAATATGGCTCGAATTTCACGTATACAACTGAATTTCTTCCTGATACGACGGCTATCGACACCTTTTTTCCTGTTAATAAATTTACCGAAGTAAGCGCCAGAACAAATGTAACCGCCCAATATATTACTAATCCGGGAACTGCCCCGGGATCGGGAGTGGGCTCTTTTATGACACCTGTAAGCCTCACTGAAGGTGTAACTATTAACAGCGCTACATGGAGAAGACTGGCAGGATGGACCTCAAATGCGCAGGCGAATAACTGGGGCAGTGATTTTGATACGTATGGAACCTGGGTTGCCAGAACTGCAGAAGGAGTTGCTAATGTGGGAAGTATGTCAATGGAAGCGGGGAAGAACACGGTTACCACCAAATTAAATAAGATCGAGAATGGAAAAATATATCAGACCAAACTATTGCCTGCCGGTGAATACAGCCTGGAAGCCAGAGTTGGCAATGCTAGTGCCGGATCGATATATTTTGTAGCCGGCGCCGGAAGTGAAATTCCCAATATTGAGGTGCTCAGGCTTAAACCGTCAATAACAGCTTTTGCCGGTCGTAATGATGATGCCTGCTATATGCCAATCACTACAATTGGCCAGGGCTACACCATAGCCCTGAATTTCACGTTACCCGAGCCGACGACGGTTTCTTTTGGTATTGTTGCTTCGCTCACGGGCTCGACAACGGCTAATCAGTACATCAAGATTACTTATTTTAAAATGAAATATCTTGCATATAATTAAATTGCAGAAAAAGAGAAAGTAAAATTCCCGCAAAAGCCTGCTCTGCAGGTCTCTTTCTAACATGGCTCAATAATTAACCTATAAAACAGGTGGTTATTGGGCCATTTGTTTTTGCATGTTTAGCTGCATCTCTTTGTTTTTAAAAAATCATTTGTTTAAATTTCTTTAGAATTGGCTTAATTTGCTTGAGAAAGCTATGAAGAAATTTTCACTGATCATTTTAAACCTGATTGTTTTATTCCTTTCAGCAGATGGCCAGCCTCAGATTGCTTCGCCTAAGATTGTTAATTATAGTATTGAGCAGCATAAAGGCGGGATACAAAACTGGTGTATTGCCCAGGATAAAAATGGGATCCTGTATTTCGGAAATAATGAGGGGCTGATAACATTTAACGGCAGGTTCTGGAATCTGCATCAGCTTCCCAATCTTACCGTTATACGGGCTATCCGGATTGACTCAAAAGGAAGGATCTTTGTGGGAGGACAGGATGAAATAGGATATTTTTTTCCTGATAACAATGGAGTGCTAAGGTACCATTCTCTTTTATCTCTGCTCCCCGTGGGGGAAAGGAAATTTGCCGATATATGGAACATTGAGATCCTCGGTGACGAAGTGTTTTTCAGATCTATAGCGAAGATCATCCATTATAAAGACAATACCATTAAAATATACAAGCCAAAATTGGGATGGGAGTTTTTGGGAGAAGCCAATCGCCAGTTGTATGCAAGTGAAAAGGGAGGGACGCTGATGACCTATAACAAGGGTATATGGAAACCATTGATAAATGATCCGGCACTTGACAGGTCGGCTATAACGTCTATTCTGGCATATAGCAAAGATACTTTACTGATCTCGACTCTCAAGGACGGTCTTTTTCTTTTTCATGATAGCCGGATAAGCAGGAAAGTAACCTCTATTGATCTTACATTGCAAAGCGATCGTGTTAATTGTATCACAAGAGTCAATAATGATTGGTTTGCCGTAGGAACTATGTCTGAAGGCCTGTTTATTATTAATAAAAACGGAAAACAGGTTCAGCAATATTCCTATAAGCAGGGGCTTCAGAAAAATAATATCAGGGGAGCACTGATTGATCATAACAGGAATCTCTGGCTTGCCCTGGACGAAGGGATCGACTTTATCGCAATAAACAGTGCAGTAAAATATATTTACCCCGATAAAAGTCAACAGGTTACTGCCTATGCTATCAACGTTTTTAAAAATCAGTTGTTTATTGGAACCTCCAATGGACTTTATTCATCGCCCATAGAGCCGGCAATGTCAGACATCAGTTTATCCAAAGGGAATTTCTCAGAAGTAAAAAGTGCAAAAGGACAGGTATGGAACCTGCAGGAAGTAAACGATCAGTTGTTAATGGGGCATGATGAAGGCCTGTTTAATATTAAAGACAATACCGCAGTAAAGATTTATTCCTCTCCGGGGACCTGGGTGTTTCAGCCAATGTCGGATGTTTATCCTGCCGATTATATACTTGCCGGGACTTATACCGGATTGCGGTATATTAAATATTCAGAAGGAAAAATTACAGACCAGGGGCATGCCGGAAGTTTATATGAGTCTTTAAGGTTTATCATTTATGACAGCAATAACAGTATTGTATGGGCCTCTCATCCTAACAGAGGTATTTATAAGTTTGAACTCAGCCCTCAAACCAGAAAGATCCTGAAAACTACATTATATACAGCAAAAGACGGCTTGCCCTCTTCACTGTACAATTATGTCTACAGAGTAAAGAACAGAATTGTCGTGGCGGCGGAGGATGGAGTTTACGAATATAATGCTGTTTCTGATAAATTTATGCCTTCTGCACTCCTGACTCCTGCTTTAAAAGGTATCTCGGTTCAATACCTTAAAGAAGACAATGAAGGCAATGTATGGTTTGTGACCAATAAGAAGGTTGGTGTGGTCGATTTCTCAGACAGGAAAGATCGTTTTAATATCATTTACCTTCCTGAACTTAATGGTAAAGTTGTAGGAGGCTTTGAATGTATTTATCCATTTAACAACGAAAATATATTTATAGGAGGTAATAAAGGAGTATTTCATGTAAATTATAGAAAATACAGACAAAACCTTACCCTGCCTGATATTCTTCTGAACATGGTAAAATCTTCAGGAAAAGCAGATAGCGTAATTTTTGGAGGCTATTTTCTTAATAATGCGGAAATATCCGCGATACAGGATCCTAAGAATATTATAGGCCTGCCTCATAATCAGAATTCTGTACACTTTGAGTATACTTCAACGCTGTATGATCAGCAGAACAGTATAGAGTTCAGCTATCAACTGGAAGGCTTTGATAACCATTGGTCTGCGTGGAGTGGTAAACCTGAAAAGGATTATACTAATCTTTCGCCGGGAACCTACGTTTTCAAAGTTCGTTCCCGTAATAATCTTGGCAATGAGTCTTCTGTATTATCTTACAGGTTTTACGTTCTTCCGGCATGGTATCAGAGTTTGCCGGCCTGGCTGCTTTACATCCTCCTGTTGGTGGGGGTTATTTATCGGGCATTTAAATGGCAGAAGAAGAAGCATATCAGGGCCCGGGAACATTTAACCTATTTACATCAGCTTGAACTGGACCGTAGCGAGAAGGAAATAGTACGGCTGAAGAATGAACAGCTTGAGGCAGATGTAAACTATAAAAACAAAGAACTGGCAGGTATGACAATGGATCTTCTTCAGCGGGGAGAGGTGCTTGCCAAAGTTAAAGAAGTAATTTCGGCCCTTGTTAAAAAACATGATGCTACAATTGAGAACTCTCCCGGGTTCAGACAATTGATACGCCTGATAAGGGAAGTAGAAAGGAGCGATGAAGATTGGGCCCAGTTTACCATGCATTTCAATCATGTGAACGCCGGCTTCTTTGCTGCCTTAAAAGAAAAATACCCCGATCTCACATCTTATGAATTGAAACTATGCGCTTATCTTAAGATGAATTTATCTTCCAAAGAGATCGCACAATTAATGAATATAACGATTAAAGCTGTAGAAGTGGGCCGGTACAGGCTTAGAAAGAAATTGCAGCTGCCTTCAGAAACTAATCTGTATGGTTTTCTTATGCAGTTATCAGTAAACCGGTGAAAAACTGAAGGGGCATACAGATACTTTCTTCAGACAAACTCAGGTTTTGTAAAAAACCTGCCCGTGAATCGGGCGTTAATTCATTGTTGAAACATTATTATTCATTATAAAAGCGGGTATTGATTAAGTTATTGATTGTAAGTAATATATAATTTCAATGTAGTGACATTGTAGTGCATTTATTGTGCTTAGAACAGAACTCCTGTCCGTTGTTGTAGGGTTTCTGTAGGGGTGAACAAAAATAGCATTTCCTATAACCCTCCATACATTTGATCCGACGGTTGTAACCAATGAACCGTATAAACTAATTCTAACTTAAATTATTCTTATGAAAAGAAGAACTACCTTAATTCTCTTCCTTTCCTGTTTTTTATTCTGCCCGTTAATACTTCTGGCGCAGCAAATGCAGGTAACAGGTAAAGTAACCTCCAAAACAGATGGTAGTCCGCTGCCAGGGGTTACGGTAATCGTTCAGGATACCAAACTGGGTACGAGTACAGACATGTCCGGTAATTTTAAGATCAGCGTACCCGGACCAGGTACTGTCCTTGTTTTTTCTCAAATCGGGATGCAGTCTCAAAGTGTAATAGTACGGAGCAATTCCGCTCCTCTTAACGTAGTACTTACAGAAAGCTCCAGCGCGCTGGAAGAAGTGGTGGTTGTAGGTTACGGTACACAGAAGAAAAGCGTTGTCACGGGCGCGATTACCAGTGTAAAGGCTTCGGCGCTTGAGTCAATGCCGGTTAACCGGATAGAACAGTCATTGCAGGGGAGGACTTCTGGTTTGACCATTGCTGCGAGTTCGGGACAACCAGGTGAGGCTGCTACGGTAAGGTTAAGAGGAATTACTTCCTTTAGGGACGGAGCTTCCAACCCATTGTGGGTGGTAGATGGAATTGTTGTTGATAATGGTGGCATCTCTTATTTAAATCAATCAGATATCGAGTCTATTGAAGTATTAAAAGATGCGGCCTCTCAGGCTATCTATGGTACCCGGGCCGCGGCAGGGGTTATTCTTGTTACTACCAAAAAAGGAAAATCGGGTAGCATTCAGCTTAATTATAATGGTTATTATGGAACTTCTGCTCCCGCAAGAAAATTAAGTCTTCTGAATGCTACCCAGTATGCTACTCTGAGAAACGAAGCTTTTGCTGTTGAACAAAGTCATGCCGGACAGGCAGTGCCATTTGCCGATCCTTCATCTTATGGAGAAGGAACAGACTGGCAGGCCGCAATTTTTAATAATGACGCGCGGCGGCAAAACCATGAGTTCGATATTAGTGGAGGAGGTGAGAAATCGACGTTTTATTCCTCATTTGGCTATCTTAATCAGGAGGGGATTGTCGCTACTGATATTTCTAAGTATAAACGGGTAAATATCAGGCTTAACTCTACACACAAGCCCACAAAATGGCTAACAATCGGCCAGAATCTTGGTTATGCACATAATAAATCAATAGGACTGGGGAATACTAACAGCGAGTTCGGAGGACCGCTAAGTTCAGCATTACATCTTGATCCGATCACTCCACTGGTGGAAACAGATCCTGTTAAGGCTGCTGCTTATAATACCAATGCACGGAAAGACCCTAATGGTTATCCTTATGGTATCTCTAACTATGTAGGACAGGAAATGACAAACCCACTAGCCTATATCTCCACACGATTAGGAAATTATAGCTGGGGCGACAATTTTATTGGTAACGTTTACGCAGAAGTAGAGCCGATAAAAAACTTAAAGGTAAGATCGTCCTTTGGAGGCAAACTTGCTTTTTGGGGGACAGAAAGCTTTACTCCCCAGTTTTATCTGAATTCTTCGAATATAAATACGACTACCCAGTTTTTCAGAGAAAGCAATAATCGTGTAGACTGGAATGTTTCAAATACTGTTTCTTATACCAAAATTTTTGATAAACATACATTTACTGGTTTAGTTGGTCAGGAAGCATATGAGGAAAATAATACCCGGATGAACAACACCCGGTATGATGGAATACCAGTTGATAATTTTGAAGATGCTTCTTTTAATTACGGCGTTCCTGCTACACAGCGGACAACAAATGCGTCTGAAGGTCAGTTACACACTGTTGCTTCTTTATTTGCCCGGTTGAATTATAATTACGACGAAAAATATCTTTTAGAAGCTGTAGTGAGAAGAGATGGTTCGACAAGATTTGGATCAAATTACCGGTATGGTGTTTTTCCCTCTTTCGGATTGGGCTGGGTGCCTACAAAGGAAAGTTTCTGGCCTGAAAATAATATTGTAAATCTTTTAAAGATTCGTGGAAGCTACGGTGTGGTTGGCAATGATAATATTGGCGATTTTGCATTCGTATCTACGATTGGAAGCGGCAGAAATTATGCAATAGGTAATTCTGGAAGCTATTACAATGGTTTCAGTCCGAACGCGCCCGCTAATCCGGATCTTCATTGGGAAGAAACAAAGTCCGCCAATATTGGCTTTGAGGCAGTACTATTAAATGATTTTAATTTCACCTTTGACTGGTATAAAAAAAGAACAACAGGAATCTTACAAAACCCCCGGATTCCCGCCTATGTAGGAGCAATTTCAAACCCTGCTAACAATATCGCCGATATGAATAATAGTGGGCTTGAGTTTGAATTAGGCTGGCATAAAAAACTCAATGAGGTAAATCTGGGCTTGAATGGTAATTTTTCATATCTGAAAAATGAAATCATCTCGCTTGAAAAGGGAATATCCTATTATGACGGTGATGTGTCTTTTCAAAACATGAGCTACCGGGTAACCCGTACAGCCATCGGGCATCCATACAATGCATTCTATGGTTTCGTAACTCAGGGTATTTTCCAGACCCAGGATGAAATTGAAAATTATGTCGGCCCCAATGGGAAAATTCAGCCAAACGCCAAACCAGGTGACTTCAGGTGGAAGGATATAGACGGAGACGGAGCTATAACCGACCAAGACAGATCTTTCATCGGGAATCCGATGCCTAAGTATACTTTTGGTCTAACGGCTAATGTGAACTGGAAGGATTTTGATTTGGTGGTATTCGGGCAGGGAGTAGCCGGAAATAAGATATTCAGCGGGTTACGTCGTTTTAGTATCACAGAGGCTAACTGGCAGACAGAAGCTCTGGGACGCTGGACCGGTCCCGGGACTTCTAATATTTATCCGCGGCTAAATGAATCTGATCCTAACAATAATTTTAAAAACCCTTCTGATTTCTATCTGAAGGATGGAAGTTATTTCAGAATTAAGACTTTGCAGATAGGCTATTCTATTCCAAAGTCAGTGATTTCTAAAGCCGGCTTGTCGAGAGTCAGAGTTTATATCATGAGTGAAAACCTTTTGACCTTTACAAAATACACAGGTTATGATCCGGAAATAGGAGGAGGCGTTTTAAGTATAGACAGAGGAGTCTACCCTCAGGCACGTTCTTTCTTTTTAGGTTTAAATGTTGGACTATAATATAATAAGAACAAGATGAAAAGATATATTATATATATAGCTGTTTTGGCAGCCGGATTGCAGATATTTAGTTCATGCAGTGATTTTCTGGAGGTGAAGCCTAAAGGGCTTGATCTTGAGTCCGAATATTACAGCAATCAGCAGGAAGCATTTAGCGCGCTTGTTGCAGTATATGACGTTGTAGGCTGGCAGGGAGGTCTTTTAACAACAAAAGAAGGAGTGGCAATGGCTGCCTCTGACGATCATTATGGAGGTGGCGAAGGATCAGGAGACGGCACTTTTGTGAGCATGGATAAATTTACATTAACCCCGGCAACAGGCCCCCAGGAGGATATGTGGAAGAAAGGATTCTCTGGCATTTTCAGGGCAAATGTTCTTCTTGCGAAATTGCCGGGTGTGCCAATGGATGAAAGCCTTAGGCAAAGATATACTGCTGAAACAAAGGCATTACGTGCGTTCTTTTACTTTGACCTTGTCAGGTTCTTTAAAAATATCCCTCTATATACGTCTAATCTTACCCCCGCGAATATGTACGACATTGAACAGGCTGACCCTGCCGATGTCTATAAACAGATAGAACAGGATTTGATAGATGCTATTGCCGAGCCAAACCTGCCGAACACTGTCCCTGCTTCTACAGAAGGAGGAAGATTTACCAAAGGTACAGCACATGCCTTATTAGGAAAAGTCTACCTGTTCGAGAAAAAGTGGCCGGAAGCTGCTGCAGAATTTAAAATTGTGAATGGCACTCCTGGGCAGTTAAATGCTACTTTTGGTTATAAATTGCTCGATAATTTTGGAGATCTGTGGAAATCTGCCGACGTATATAAATTTAATTCAGAATCAGTTCTTGAAATAGCGCATACAAGTACCTCCGCTGGAAACTGGGGAAGTGGTGTAGCCAGTACTGAAGGGAATATCATGAATATCATGGCCGGGCCCAGAGGATATAAGAGCCTGGATAAACCAGGGTTTCCTGCCCCTGATTATTACAGCGGCTGGAGTTACTGGCCTGTTACCGTAAGCCTGTTTAATGCTATTCATTTCGATCCGCGTTATAAATATACCATCGCTAATCTCGACAGTCTAAAGGCTAACGGTATTGCAGACTATACTCCCGGAGCTCAGAATACAGGTTATTTTATTGAGAAGTGGATTGCCAGGAACTCAAATCTTCCTACCGGAGCAGGCGACAGAGACCTGAACTGGCCCCAGAATATGTATGACATCCGTCTCGCCGATACTTACCTGATGGAAGCTGAAGCCCTTGTAATGTCTAATACCGATTTAACAAGAGCAGCAGCTTTAATCAATGCAGTAAGGGCACGTGTTGGTTTAGGCCCCGTAGAAGCTACAATGGATAATATTAAAAAAGAAAGACGCCTTGAACTGGCAGGTGAAGGTCAGCGGTGGTTTGACCTGGTACGCTGGGGCGATGCTGCAACTGTTCTTGCTTCAGAAGGTTTCGTGGCAGGAAAGAACGAAATATTGCCGATTCCTCTTCTGGAATTAAACAATACAAAGTTACAGCAAAGCAAAGAATGGGGTGGTACAAAATAACTAAGACAGTATTATGAAACTAAAAATAAATCTCACTAAAGTGGTTACCCTGGTGGCATGCACTTTAACTATAGGACTATATTCAGGTTGCCGGCCTGACGATTCGGACGTGGACAACGGGTTAACATCGCCGGATCTGGCTGCAGCTTTCACTATTACTCCGGTTACCGGAAAGATCAATACCTATGTATTAAAAGCCGAAGAAAATGGCGTTGTAGCCATTAAATGGGATAAAGGCACCGGAAGTGTTTCGATAGGAAAGGCAATTGATACGGCCTATTTTCCCGATGCCGGTACATATACTGTTACATTGGTTGCTGTAGGAAAGGGAGGGGTTGAAAAATCTGCAAGCAAGGAGATAACTGTTGCTACTTCCGATCCTATAGCGGGTAATCTGCTTTTGGGTGCCAAAATGCAGGATGGAGACGCTCAGTACTGGACTCCAATTACCTACAGCGCCGGAGTAAGTTTTGCTATCAGTAACGGGAAAATGGTAGCCACCGGTGGAAATGGAGGTCATGCAGGAGTTTACCAGGCCATTCAGGTGGAAGAGGGTAAAAAATATAAAGTGGATATGACCATTTCCGGAAGCGGCGCTACAGATACCTGGTTTGAGGTGTATGTCGGCAAAGCGGTCCCGGTTCAGGGCAGTGATTATAACGACGGTGGTACCCGTATTGCTTTAAACACCTGGGCCGGATGCGGGCAAACCGCATTCAACGGAAAACTTTCTGCTATTACATGCAGCGGAAGCGGCAATATTATTACTTTCCCAACAAGCGGCACCGCTTATCTGGTGATCAGGAGTGGTGGTGCAAATCTCGGCATTACCGGCATTGCTTTTACAGATGTAGAGTTCAGGGGAACGAATTAACTCTTGCTTTTCCAACTTCTATGGAAGTTGATTATGTACGCGTATATAAGATGATTGAAAAAAACTGATATGGATAATTTTTGTAGAAAATACGCTTTTTTAGGCCTCTGGGTCCTTGTATTCCTGTTTGCTGTTTCAGGTTGTAAAAAGAAAAGTGAATCAGCAAATGTAGAACCACCTCCTGTCGACCCGCCGACTGACACTCCCGCTAAAACGGATGTTTCATTCTGGTTAACAAAACCAGATCAATCGGTAAAGTTTAAAAAGCAAAATACCAGTCTGCTTTTTTCAATTGGTTCCAATTCTTATCCTGCGATCGATATTGATACCACTGTTGTTTATCAAACCATCGATGGATTTGGCTATGCCCTTACAGGTGGAAGCGCTTCCTTAATTAACGGTCTTTCAGGTGCGGTCCGTGATACTTTACTGAATGAGCTTTTTTTAACCGACAGCACTCATATAGGGGTAAGCTATCTCAGGATCAGTATCGGAGCTTCAGATCTAAGTTCATCTGCATTTACCTATGATGATATCCCATCCGGTCAGACAGACGTCAGCCTTACACAGTTTAGTATTGATAGAGAAAAGCCCGACCTGATCCCGGTTTTAAAGAAAATAGTGGCACTTAACCCTCATATCAAAATTCTTGGATCTCCCTGGACTGCCCCCGTGTGGATGAAAACAAATAATGGATTTGTCGGAGGCAGTCTTAAACCTGAATACTACCCTGTATATGCCCAATATCTGGTAAAATATATACAGGCAATGAAGGCCGAAGGAATTACTATTGATGCCATAACCCCTCAAAATGAGCCGCTTCATGGAGGAAACAACCCCAGCATGGTGATGCAGGCTTCAGAACAGGCCGATTTTATTAAGAATCATCTGGGCCCGGCATTTCAGGATGCAGGTATCCAAACGAAGATCATCATCTATGATCATAATGCAGACCGCCCCGATTATCCTATCTCCATATTAAACGATCCCGATGCAAAAAAATATATTGATGGATCAGCATTCCACCTGTATGCCGGAGCTATTTCAGCTCTCAGCCAGGTGCATAATGCCCACCCTGATAAAAATTTATACTTTACAGAGCAATGGGTAGGGGGACCGGGGAATTTTTCAAATGATTTGCAATGGAATGTAGAAAACCTCATTATTGGAGCTACGAGAAACTGGAGCAGGAATGTTCTTGAATGGAACCTGGCAGCCGATCCGGAGTACCGCCCATATACTAACGGAGGGTGTAATACCTGCCTTGGAGCGTTGACAATCGGAGCATCGGTTACCCGCAACGTTTCCTACTACATTATTGCCCATGCCTCGAAATTTGTAAGGCCCGGTTCTGTCAGGATAGATTCTTCCATCCCCGGAGCTCTGCTGAATGTGGCCTTTAAAACTCCCGACGGAAAAAAGGTACTGATCGTTCTTAATAAAGGAACTTCCGCTCAGGCTTTCAATATCAGGTTTAACGGGAAAATAGTAACCAGTACATTGGATGCCGGTGCGGTTGGTACGTATATCTGGTAGTTTATATTGTAACAATGATCTGTCAGAAGCAAAAAATGAATCTTTTGTTCCTCCTGTAGTGGTAATGTAGAAGTGAAAAATTAGACATCTTTTATCTGAGATGATACTTTTAGCCCCGGTAACCAGTGTTCTGAAAAATGAATCTTAATCCTGTAATAAATATATATGAAAAGAAGTTCTTTCTTTAATTTTCTTTTGACCGGACTGCTGTTAAGCCCGGGATTAATGCTGGCCCAAAAAAAGCCGGCTGTTAAATTCACCGGTAACAATAAAACAGCAGAAACTTTTACTACTGCCGCAAATACAGATCTGCGTTTATCTTCCACTGGTATTCTCCGTTTCAGCGATATGGCACAACCCCTGGAAACGCAGGAATGTGTGTTTGTTGATCCCGGTAAAACCTTCCAGACGATGATCGGTATCGGGGGAGCCCTTACGGATGCTTCAGCAGAAACTTTTGCCAAACTGTCGAAAGAAAGACAGAAAGAATTTCTGACAGCGTATTATGACAAAGAAAAAGGCATAGGCTATACACTGGCCCGCACTAATATCAACAGCTGCGATTTCTCAAGCGACAGCTACACCTATGTAACCGACGGAGATAAAGATCTTAAAACCTTCAGCATTGCTCATGACAGACAGTATAAAATTCCTTTTATTAAAGCAGCAGCCGGAGCTGCCGGAGGTAAACTTACCCTGTTTGTAAGTCCCTGGAGCCCCCCCGCCTGGATGAAAACCAACAATAGTATGCTGCAGGGCGGCAAACTTAAGCCGGAGTTTATGCAGTCGTGGGCCAGCTATTACGTGAGATTTATTAAGGCATATGAAGCCGAAGGGATTCCTGTATGGGGCCTCACCGTACAAAACGAGCCCATGGCTACCCAGATATGGGAGTCGTGTATCTTTACTGCCGAAGAAGAACGTGATTTTATAAAGAACTATTTAGGCCCAACTTTGCAGAAACAGGCAATGGGGAATAAAAAACTTATTGCGTGGGACCATAACCGTGATCTGATCTATCAGAGGGCCGGCACAATACTGAGCGACCCTGAAGCCGCAAAATACGTATGGGGCGTTGGCTTTCACTGGTATGAAACATGGACCGGTGCCGGTATGAATTTCGAAAACCTGAAAAGGGTGCACGAAGCTTTTCCCGATAAGAACCTGATATTTACCGAAGGATGCGTGGAAAAGTTTAACGCCGAACAGGTAAACGAATGGCGCCTGGGCGAACGTTATGGTACATCCATATTGAACGATTTTAATAACGGCACTGCAGCCTGGACAGACTGGAACGTATTGCTGGATGAAAAGGGCGGCCCCAATCATGTCGGGAACTTCTGTTTCGCCCCGGTTCATGCCGACACCAAAGCCGATAAGCTTATTTATACAAACAGCTATTATTATCTGGGCCATTTTTCTAAGTTTATTCAGCCCGGAGCAAAAAGAATTATCAGCTCGGCCAGTCGCGATAACCTTCAGACTACCGCTTTTATTAATCCCGACGGTAAAATTGTAGTGGTAGTGTTAAACCTTACTGATGAGAAATTACCGTATTATTTATGGATAGGGGGGAAAGCGGCCGAAACAACCAGTCTGCCTCATTCTATTACTACATTAATTATTAAATAGACAATGCAGACCAATCGAAATACGTACCTCTTCGGCCTGTTGTTTTTTTGCACCGTCGGCGCTTATGCTCAAAAAACCAACGGAATACAATTGTGGCTTACAGAGCCCGACAGATCTGTACTTTTTGAACGGCAGAAACAAGATCAGTCATTTACCGCTCCGAACAACGTAAATCCTTCTATCACGGTTAATGAAAAAGAAACCTATCAGACAATCGATGGTTTTGGCTTTGCATTGACAGGAGGGAGCGCTACGCATATTATCCGTATGAGCCCCTCAGCCCGTGCTGTATTATTGAAAGAACTATTTGCAACCGATGGAAAGAACATCGGCATCAGCTACCTGCGGATCAGCATAGGGGCTTCTGATCTGAATGAGCGCGCTTTTTCTTATGATGATCTTCCGGCCGGCGAAACGGATCTTTCTTTATCCCGCTTTGACCTGGCACCCGATAAAGAGGACGTGATCCCTGTTTTAAAGGAAATCCTGGCAATAGATCCTGCAATCAAGATCCTGGGTTCGCCATGGTCGCCCCCGGCATGGATGAAAACGAATAACGACACCAAAGGCGGGCAGCTAAAGCCGGAGTATTACGACGTTTACTCCCGCTACTTTGTTAAATATATCCGGGAAATGAAAGCAAACGGGATCAGGATTGATGCGGTAACTGTTCAGAATGAACCCCTGCACCCGGGAAATAATCCCAGCCTGCTGATGGTACCTTCCGATCAGGCTTTGTTTGTTAAAAAGTATCTCGGTCCCGCATTCAAAGCCGCCGGCATAGATACAAAGATCATTATTTACGATCATAATGCCGACCGCCCTGACTACCCCATAAGCATTTTAAACGATCCTGAAGCAAAGAAATATATCGACGGATCGGCGTTTCATCTTTATGGTGGAAAGATCAGCGCCCTTTCCGATGTCCATAATGCCCATCCGGATAAGAATGTGTATTTCACTGAACAATGGATCGGCGCACCTGCAAACTTCGCAGAAAGCCTTAAATGGCATACCTCGGAGCTGGTTATTGGAGCAACCAGAAACTGGAGCCGGAACGTAGTAGAGTGGAACCTCGCCGCTGATCCAGAAAATAAGCCTTATACAGACGGGGGATGCGATCAGTGCCTGGGAGCGCTTACCATAGAAAAAGACAGTGTGTTGCGCAATCCCGGTTATTATATTATCGCCCATGCATCCAAGTTTGTAAGGCCGGGCTCGGTAAGGATTGCTTCTGATAATCCGGGAACCCTGCCAAATGTAGCTTTTAAAACTCCCGACGGACATACTGTTCTGATCGTTTTAAATCATGGAAGTTCCAGCCAGACTTTTAATATCAATACTAAAAATCGTGCACTGACAACAAGTCTCAGTGCCGGCGCTGTCGGAACTTATGTCTGGAACTCCAAATGAAAATAATAAATTAAAATGCACACACACATAATTTTATTATAAAATGCGAGACAATACTTTAGATAAAAAAAATGTAAGAATGATCCATACGGTTAACGGGACCATATGGATTATATTTCTGGCTTTAATTTTCTTTTTTCCTTTTAGTGGAAACAGCCAGGGGTTTTTGAAGGCCGACGGGCAAAAGATCGTGAATGCAAAGGGAGAAAATGTGTTACTCCGCGGTATCGGGCTGGGCGGTTGGATGGTGCAGGAAGGATACATGCTGCGTATTAATCAGGGCGGTCAGCAGCATAAAATAAGGCAGCGTATTGAAGAACTGATAGGCCCGGAACAAACCGGGGAGTTTTATGATGCCTGGCTTTCAAACCATACCCGAAAAGCAGATATAGATTCCCTGAAAGCATGGGGATTTAATTCCGTGCGTTTGCCTATGCATTACGACCTGTATACTCTTTCTGTTGACAAGGAGCCTGTTGCAGGAAAAAATACCTGGATTGAAAAAGGCTTTACGTTAACCGACAGCCTGCTTGCCTGGTGTAAAGCCAACCAGATGTACCTCATTCTCGACCTTCATGCCGCTCCCGGAGGTCAGGGGAACGATGTGAATATATCCGACCGGGACCCCTCAAAGCCGTCGTTATGGGAAAGTGAAGCAAACCAGCAAAAGACCATTGCGCTTTGGCAGAAGCTGGCAGAGCGCTATGTCAACGAACCCTGGATCGGTGGTTACGACGTAATCAACGAGCCGAACTGGGGCTTCTCTGATCCGGGCAACGATAAGAACGGCACGCGCGAGCAGAAGAACGAACCCCTGAAGAAGCTGATGATGGACATTACTGCTGCCATCCGGCAGGTAGACAATAACCACCTGATCATTATAGAAGGTAACGGCTGGGGAAATAACTATAATGGCGTTCTTCCCCCCTGGGATAAGAACATGGCCTTAAGTTTCCATAAGTACTGGAATTATAATGATCAGGCATCCATTAAAGGGATTCTCAACTTCAGGGATAAATATAATATTCCGGTTTGGCTCGGAGAAACAGGCGAGAATTCCAATGTATGGTTTACAGAGGCGATCCGTTTGTTTGAAACGAATAATATAGGCTGGTAATGGTGGCCCTTGAAAAAGCTTGGATCCAATAATCCGCTCGAAGTGAAGTCTAATCTCAACTACGACCAGGTAGTAAGATACTGGAATGGGATGGGTAAAAAGCCCGGAGAAAGCAATGCATACAGCGGCCTGATGGAACTGGTATCTTCGCTGAAATGCGAAAATAATATCGTGCATTACGATGTGATCGATGCCATGATCCGCCAGCCATTTTCGGCAGAGACCAAACCATTTAAATTGCACCTGATCGGTAAGAGCTCTGTAGTGAACGCTGTAGATTACGATCTGGGCCGCAACGGCGCCGCCTATTTCGATAAGGATACTGCCGACTATCATGTAGCAACAGGTAAAGGAGGAAGAGGAAACCGTGGCCGTATTTACCGGAACGACGGGGTCGATATCCGCAAAGATTCAAGCAGCTACGAAAGCTATTATGTAAGCGATATTGAGGATGGCGAATGGCTTCAGTATACCATCAAAACTGAAAAGGCCGGTACTTATTCTGTGAGCTTGAATATAGCTGCGCCTGCGGATACTTCACGGTTAACACTTGAAGTGAATGGCAAACAGGTTGCAAAAGATCTTGCAGTGCCCGCTACCGGAAGTTTAAAATCATGGAAGTATGTAGAATTGAAAAATATTCGCTTAATTAGGGGTTCGAACAAGGTTCGCGTGTATGCTGATAAAGGAGGCTTCAATCTGAAGGACATCAGCTTCAATACACGACCGTAGGGGACTGCTGATTAATTATGATAGGGAAAGGGCTGCTTTTAAATTTCTTCTTATGTTTTATTGCCGGATACATCTTTGCTGCGGGTGCTTATAAGCCCGTGGAAATTGATGAAAAAGTCCAGGAGTATATTTTTACGTATGGAGATATTGAAGCATTGGAGGATCCTTCCTGCAATCTTTCTTTTACAGAAATAAGCAATGGTAAATATGATAAGGAGTTTAAATTAAACCAGTTAAAATACCCTAAAAATACCCATGTAAAGTCGGCTTACTGGTACCGTATTAAAGTTAATTACACCGGAACAGGCAGGCCCGGCTTTCTTCTGGAATTCTATGACCAGACAATTGATCATATAAATGCGTATTTACAGCAGGATAATGGTAATTATGCTTTAATGTATGCGGGCGCAAGGCATAATTTTGAGCAAAGGCTTTTCAGACACAAAAATTTTGAATTTGCCGTCCCAAATTCTGGTAAGGGTATATATACCTACTATTTCAGACTTAAATCAGCTCAAACAGTCAATGTTATTATTGTTCACCGTACCATACAGCGTTTCATAGGGTATGCCCTGACTGAGTATCTCAGTTTTGGCCTTTTCTATGGAATGATCGTCATATTCATCTTTTATAACCTCCTGATGTTTACAGCGATGCGAAAGCGGCAGTATCTTTATTATGTACTGTATATACTTTCCATCGGGATGTATGAAATGAGCACTGATGGTATTGCCTTCCAATATCTGTGGCCGCACTCTCCTGGCTGGAACGAATATGCCTATGGTACTCCTTTATTTCTGATCAGTACTTTTGCCCTGTTATTTACGGTCGATCTTTTACATGTTAAGATAAAAACGCCCCGGTTATACAAAGTGATAGTTGGTGTGATGCTGGTGCGCGCCATTTTCTGGTTACTGTGTTGTTTTTATAATCACAACTGGTTTAATTATCGTGTGCTTGAGTTTATTCCGCTCTCTGTTGCTTTCTTTACGGGCATCTATATCTGGAGAAAAGGCTACAGGCCTGCCAGGTTTTTTGTACTGGCCTACACTTTTCTGTTCATCGGTTTTGTTGTAAAAGTATTGGTGGTTCTGGGGTACGGAAGGTTTATCCCCGGGCCGATCGCTCATTATAGTATGAGCTTTTGCTTTATTCTTGAAATGTTGTTCCTGTCATTCGCAATTGGCGATAAAGTACGTCTGCTGAAGAAGAAGAAGGAAAAGGTCCAGCTCAGGATTATAAAACAAATGGAGGAGAATGCCCGGCTGAAAGATTCGATGAATCATGAACTGGAAATAAAAGTAGAAGAACGGACCCGCGAAATAGTAGAGAAGACCAACGAAATTCAGGATAAATCGGTTATTATCGAACAGCAGAACGATGAGCTTCTTTCGGCAAATGTCCTTCTGAAACAGCAGGCCGAAGAAATAGCAAGGATGAATATCCTCCTGAAACAGGATAATCAGCAACTGCAGACCAATATTCAAAAAGTCACACACGACCGGGTGATGTCGGCAGAAGTTGATTTTGAGGAATTCAGTAAAACTTATCCTGATCGCGAAGCTTGTTTTAGCCTGCTGGCGGATTTGAAATGGAAAGACGGATATTCCTGCAGGAAATGCGGAAGTGTACATTACTGTAACGGTCATTTGCCTTATAGCCGCAGATGTACCAAATGCCGTTATGAAGAATCTGTAATTGCCAATACCATTCTTCAAAATACGCGAATACCGGTCAATAAGGCTTTTTATATGATATTCCTCATCTATTCCTCAAAAGGGAAGATCTCGTCTCATAAGCTTTCTGAAATTACAGGTATCAGGCAAAGCACCTGCTGGATGTACAGCAGTAAAATTAAGAAAGTAATGGACGACAGGAAAAAAGAACTGCGGAATGCAGGAGGGCAGGGCTGGAGCAAACTGGTTTTAGAATGAGGAATTGCTTACTAAAACACGGGGTCCGAAATCAGGATGATTCTCAGCAAGTATGAATATAACAACATATAATATTCTTCTTTTATGAAAAGGAGCCTGATTGTTACACTTTTGATTGTAACCGGAATAGCTGTTCCCGGCTATAAAGCACAGGCCGATGGTCCCGTCGTTATAGGGAAGACTATCCAGGAACACATATTTACTTACAGTGAAATAGAGTGTCTTGAAGATCCGACCGGCAGGCTGACGATTGGAGAAGTAACCCGGCCCCCATTTAAAGACAAATTTATACCTGGTAAATTAAGATACCCTCAGAATACAAATGTTTCTTCTGCTTATTGGTTCCGTGTCAAAGTGCGGTACAATGATACCGGACGGCAAAAGTTCCTTTTTGAGTTTTTTAATCATACTGTAGAAGATTTAAGCGTTTTCCTGCCGGACGATAATGGTAATTACCTGGGTTATCATGCAGGTGGAAAATACGATTTTCAAAAGAGGCTGTTCAGGCATAAAAATTTTGAATTTGAAATTCCTGCTACCGGAAATGGCTCGTATACCTACTACTTTAGAGTGAAGTCGTATCCAACAGCAAATGTGATCGTTGTTCTGCGGACTTTATCCCGGTTTGTTGGATACGCCCTTACAGAATATCTGTGCTTTGGGTTATTTTACGGAATGATCATGATGTTCTGCTTTTACAACCTGTTGATGTATACAGTGATGCAAAAGCGGCAGTATCTCTATTATATTCTGTATCTTCTTTCTGTTGCCATGTATGAAATGAGTACAGATGGCATTGCTTTTCAGTACCTGTGGCCGCATTTGCCGGAACTGAGGAGATTAATATATGGCACACCCTTGTTTCTGATCAGCATTTCAGCTTTATTGTTCGCTATTGATCTGCTGCATGTTAAAACACGTGCCCCTGCGTTTTATACCCTTATCAAGGTAGTAATAGGCTTGAGAATTGTATTTTATGCGTTATGCCAGTTTTATAACAGAGAATGGTTCCATTACAGCGCTATTGAGTTTATTCCGCTTTCTGTTGCCTTTATTACCGGCATTTACATTTGGCTGAAAGGATTTAAACCCGGACGGTTCTTTGTATTAGCCTACAGCTTTTTATTTATCGGCTTCATCCTGAAATTCCTTGTTAGTTTAGACTACTGGCGGTCTATGGCGGGCCCTGTTCCCCATTATAGTATGAGCTTCGGTTTTATTCTTGAAATGGTATTTCTTTCGTTTGCAATAGGTGATAAAGTAAGGATTTTAAAGAAGAAGAAGGAAAAAGCCCAGCATCGTATCATAAAGCAGATGGAAGAAAATGTCCGTCTGAAAGACACAATGAACCGTGAGCTGGAAATAAAGGTAGAAGAGCGTACTCACGAAATAGTAAAGAAAACCCTCGAGATCAGGGAAAAGTCGCAAATTATTGAGCAACAAAATGAAGAACTTGTTGCAACAAACAGCCTTCTGCAGCACCAGGCTGAAGAAATAGCAAGGATGAATTCCCTTCTTCAGCAGGATAATCAGGAATTACAGACCAATATTCAGAAAGTTACCCACGACAGGGTAATGTCTGCAGAAGTTAACTTTGAAGAGTTCAGTAAGATCTATCCCGACAGGGAGGCTTGTTTCAGCTTACTTGCTGATATTAAATGGAAAGGCGGATATACCTGCAGAAAATGCGGTAATATACATTATCACAGCGGTCATCTTCCCTACAGCCGCAGGTGCACCAAATGCCGTTATGAAGAGTCTGTTATTGCCAATACCATCCTTCAGAATACCCGTATCCCCGTAAATAAGGCGTTTTATATGATCTTCCTGATCTACTCCACCAAAGGAAAGATCTCCTCGCACAAGCTTTCAGAAATTACCGGAATCAGGCAAAGTACCTGCTGGATGTATTGTGTCAAGATTAAGAAGGTGATGGAAGAGCGTAAGAAAGAGCTTCGAAAGGCAGGAAGCGAGGGCTGGAGTAAGCTTGTAATGGAATAACTATAATTATTCTATAATGGCTCGTCAAAATCATCATGCATTTTAAACATATCTTTTGCACTCCCAAATGTCGGCTGGGATGTGATATTGGTTTTATTTTCTTTTTTTGCCTTGTTTGCTAAAAAATCGATAAAATCAGCAACCTCTGCTTTCATATGCTCCGGAAGAGTTTCTAATTTACTAAATAATAGCATATTGTCCATATCATTATCTTATTTA
>JAATFW010000016.1 GCA_015654985.1 Sphingobacteriales bacterium
AATAGGAAAAGCCCCAATAACAATCCCGGCAGGAGTTACCGTTACTGTATCTGCAGAGCATATAGTTACAGTAAAAGGACCTAAAGGAGAACTGAATCAAAGATTAGACGGAGATATCACCATTTCTCAGGAAGATGGACATATACTGGTACAGCGTCCATCTGAACAGAAACGTCATAAAGCACTGCACGGTCTTTACCGGTCACTTCTAAACAATATGGTTAAAGGTGTTACCGAAGGATATAAATTAGAGCAGGAACTGGTAGGTGTAGGTTACCGCGCCACTAATCAGGGTAATACATTAGACCTTGTATTAGGATTTTCTCACCATTTCGTATTCGAATTACCGAAAGAAATTAAAGTAGCTACTACAGCTGAGAAGGGTAAAAACCCAACCATTATTTTAGAGAGTATCGACAAACAGTTATTAGGACAAGTTGCAGCTAAAATACGTTCACTGCGGGCTCCTGAACCTTATAAAGGAAAAGGTATTAAGTTTGTAGGTGAAGTATTAAGAAGAAAAGCAGGTAAATCTGCAGCTAAAAAATAATTATCATGGCAGGAAGTAAATTATCTCGCAGAGAGCGAATTAAACAAGGCATCAGAAAGAGATTGGCTGGTTCTACTGAACGCCCCCGTTTGTCGGTATACAGGAGCAATAAAGGTATTTATGCTCAGGTTGTTGACGATACAACAGGTAAAACACTGGTTTCAGCATCTTCTTTATCAAAAGAATTTTCTGCTGGCGGAAATAAAGTTGAACAGTCAAAGGCTGTTGGTAAGCTTGTAGCCGAAAAGGCTGTTGCTGCCGGTATCAGTCAGGTTGTGTTTGATAGAAATGGTTATTTATACCATGGACGTGTTAAATCACTTGCTGATGGAGCACGTGAAGGTGGTCTGAATTTTTAATCTGAAGAATAGATGTCAACGATCAATATAAAAAGAGTAAAATCAAGCGAAATCGAATTAAAGGATCGCTTAGTTAGCATACAACGCGTTGCTAAAGTTACTAAAGGGGGCCGTACATTCAGCTTCTCAGCCATCGTAGTTGTTGGTGATGAAAATGGGGTGGTTGGTTATGGCCTTGGTAAAGCAAAAGAAGTAACAGAAGCAATTGCCAAGGGCATTGATGATGCTAAGAAAAATCTTGTAAAAGTTCCGGTTATTAACGGAACAGTACCTCACGAGCAGTACGGCAAGTTTTCAGGTGGTTATGTACTGGTTAAACCAGCTTCTAACGGTACAGGTGTTATTGCCGGTGGTGCAATGCGTGCTGTGCTTGAAAGTGCCGGTGTGCATAATGTATTGGCAAAGTCTAAAGGATCATCTAACCCGCATAACGTGGTAAAAGCAACAGTTTCTGCTTTATCTCAGATGAGAGATGCTTATACTGTAGCACAACATCGTGGTGTGGATCTTAATAAAGTTTTTAACGGATAAGTATCATGGCGAAAATCAGGATCACTCAGATTAAAAGCGTTATCGACAGAAGCGAGCGCCAGAAAAGGACTATGCAGGCTTTAGGTCTGAATAAGATCAGCCAGTCTGTAGAAGTTGAAGCTACCCCCTCTATTATCGGGATGGTAAGGAAAATTAATCACCTAGTAGCAGTAGAAAGTATTTAATCATGAACTTAAGTAATTTAAAACCTGCAGAAGGTTCAACCAAAAATAAAAAGCGTATAGGCAGAGGAACAGGTTCCGGTCGCGGTGGTACCTCCACCCGTGGCCATAAAGGAGCTGGCTCCCGCTCTGGTACTTCTTCGAAAGTTGGTTTTGAAGGCGGACAGATGCCTTTACAGCGCCGGATCCCAAAAATCGGCTTTAAGAATATTAACCGTGTGGAATATGTAGGAATTAACCTGGATGTTTTACAAAACCTTGCCGCAAAGTACAGCTTAACAAGTATCGACTTCAGTACGCTGAAGGAACATGGACTGGTTTCCAGGAATGATCTTGTTAAGATCCTTGGAAGAGGTGAAGTAACAAGCAAACTGGAAGTTACAGCCCATGCTTTTACGGCTTCTGCACAGAAGGCCATTGAAGCAGCCGGTGGTGCCATTGTTAAATTATAATTAATGAAGAAGTTATTCACGACCCTTTCCAACATATGGAAAATTGAGGATCTGAGAGTGCGTATTTTAAACACACTCTTATTTCTTTTAATTTACCGTGTCGGATCTTTTATTGTATTGCCGGGAGTAAATCCCGTTGCACTTGAGAATCATGCAAGAGAAGGGCTTCTTGGATTGCTAAATATGTTTGCCGGCGGCTCTTTTGCCAGGGCTTCTATATTTGCTCTTGGAGTTATGCCTTATATTTCTGCATCCATTGTTGTCCAGCTTTTGGGCATTGCAGTTCCAACTTTTCAGAAGATGCAGAAGGAAGGGGAGAGCGGAAGGAAGAAACTGACTCAAATTACACGGTATCTTACTGTGGCCATTACTTTGGTTCAGGCTGTTGGATATGTTCGTACACAGATCACTCCTGAAGCAAAAATGCTTGCAGAGCCATTGTTCTCCGTATCGTCTATGTTTATACTAACCGCAGGTACATTGTTTGTGATGTGGCTGGGTGAGAAAATAACAGACAAAGGTATCGGTAATGGTATATCTCTGATTATTATGGTTGGGATTATTGCACAGTTGCCGGGAGCTTTTATCGCTGAATTTGATTCGAGATTAACAAGCGGCGGTATTATTCCATTCCTTTTAGAAATCGCTGCGCTGTTTTTCGTTATTATATTTACGATCCTGATCGTTCAGGGAGTAAGGAAAATTCCGGTGCAGTATGCAAAGAAGATTGTAGGTAACAAACAATATGGAGGCGTACGTCAGTATATTCCTTTAAAGGTAAATGCAGCGGGTGTAATGCCGATTATTTTTGCCCAGGCACTGATGTTTATTCCAATGAGTCTTGGATCGTTTTTTCCTTCGATGCAGGGGCCGGTGTTATCGGCGCTTTCAAATTATACATCGATTCTGTATAATGTGACATTTGCTGTACTGATTATTGCTTTTACATTCTTTTATACTGCAATAACGGTTAATCCGGTTCAGATGTCTGATGATATGAAGAAGAATGGCGGTTTCGTACCTGGTATCAAACCGGGTAAGGTAACTGGCGATTATATCGATGCTGTTATTTCTAAAATTACTCTTCCCGGGTCAATCTTTCTGGCAATCATTGCAATATTACCCTCTCTTGCTACGGTAATGGGCATAAACAGTAGTTTTGCACATTTCTATGGCGGTACTTCCCTGCTTATTCTTGTAGGTGTTGTGCTGGATACTTTACAGCAGATAGAAAGCCATTTATTAATGCGTCATTACGACGGGTTGATGAAGACAGGAAGACTTAGAGGCCGTACACCGGTTGCCACTGGCGCTACAGGTCCGGTTCTTTAAATTAATATTATGCCAAAGGTAAATTTTAAGACGGATGAAGAGATTGAGCTAATACGGGCCAGCTCTTCACTTCTTTCAAAGACCCTGGGCGAAATGACTAAGCTTATTCGTCCGGGTATTAAAACCATTGAGATTAACAAGGCAGCCGAAACATATATTCGGGATAACGGCGGAGTGCCTGCTTTTTTGAACTATAATGGATTTCCATATGCACTTTGTATCTCAACAAATGATAAGATTGTGCATGGTTTTCCAGGAGATTATGAACTGAAGGACGGTGACATTATTTCGGTTGATTGTGGTGTTATCCTGAATAAGTTTTATAGCGACTCGGCTTATACTTTTGCTGTGGGCGAAATAGACCCCGCAGTTAAGCAGCTTCTTGATGTTACGAGGGAATGTCTTGATCTGGGTGTTGAGAAGGCGGTAGCCGGACTCAGAATAGGTGATATTGCATTTGCAGTTCAGGAACATGCTGAGAAATCCGGCTACGGAGTAGTTAAGGAACTGGTCGGACATGGTGTGGGCTATGCTCTTCATGAGAAGCCGGAAGTTCCGAATTATGGTAAACGCGGCTCTGGAATGAAACTTGAAGAGGGAATGGTGATTGCGATAGAACCAATGATCAATCTTGGAAGAGCAGGTGTGAAATTCTGGAAAGACGGCTGGACTGTCAGTACTATAGACGGAAAGCCATCAGCTCATTATGAACATACTGTAGCAGTGCGGAAAGGAAAAGCGGATGTATTGTCTTCCTTTAATTTTATTGATGAAGCTTTGGCTTCATTGTGATAGTTTGAAGTAATATTCAGGCCGGTATAATAAAGATCAGATAAAAAAACAGGAACAGAAGAAAAATTAAATATTTTTATTTAATTTTGCAACCCCAAATGTTGGGGCATAATTAAATAGAAATCAATAAAATATGGCTAAACAAGCCTCTATTGAACAAGATGGTATCATAAAGGAAGCATTGTCAAATGCAATGTTCCGGGTAGAGCTTGAAAACGGGCATGAAATTATTGCTCATATTTCAGGTAAGATGCGAATGCATTATATAAAAATATTACCCGGCGACAAGGTAAAACTTGAAATGTCTCCATATGACCTGACAAAAGGCAGAATTACTTACAGATATAAATAAGATGAAAGTTAGAGCATCCATAAAGAAGCGCAGCGCTGATTGCAAAATAATTCGCCGTAAGGGTAAGCTTTATGTAATTAATAAGAAGAACCCTAAGTACAAGCAGCGCCAGGGGTAAAATAATTATTGAAGGACTGAAAGGTTGAATGACTAAGATTAATCCGGTGTTCAATCAGACGATCATTCAATCAAGCAATCATTAACAGAAATATGGCAAGAATAGCAGGTATTGATTTACCAAGAAACAAAAGAGGAGAGATCGGACTTACTTACATTTACGGTATCGGAAGAGCTACAGCTCAGAGCATCTTAGATGAGGCCGGTATCAGTTATGATGTAAAGGTACAAGACTGGACCGATGATCAGTTATCAGCAATCCGTGGGATTATTAACGACCGTATTAAGGTCGAAGGCGCTTTGCGTTCAGAGGTTCAGTTAAACATCAAGCGTTTAATGGATATCGGATGTTATCGTGGGTTACGTCATCGTAAAGGATTACCTGTACGGGGCCAGAGAACCAAGAATAATACCCGTACCCGTAAAGGAAAACGTAAGACAGTTGCTAACAAGAAAAAAGCTACTAAATAATACCAGATAGATAATGGCTAAGACTAAAAAAGTAACTAAAAAGCGTGTAGTTGTTATAGAGCCGGTTGGACAGGCGCATATTAACGCTACTTTCAATAATATCATTGTAACTTTAACCAACACACAGGGACAGGCTATTTCATGGTCGTCTGCCGGTAAGATGGGATTTAAAGGTTCCAAGAAAAATACTCCTTATGCTGCTTCACAGGCTGCAGCAGATTGTGGTAAAGTAGCATATGATTTAGGTCTCCGTAAAGTTGAAGTTTTTGTTAAAGGTCCGGGTTCGGGCAGAGAATCTGCTATCCGTACCTTACAGACTTCAGGAATCGAAGTAACTACGATAAAGGATATTACTCCGCTTCCGCATAACGGATGTCGCCCTCCGAAAAGAAGAAGAGTTTAATTAAGCCGAAGGCTTAAAGCTGAAAGCTTCTGAAAAGAAGCAGAAAGAAAAGAGCTGAAAAGTGGTAAAAGGAGTTAAGCCAGAGGCTTAAGGGTGCCGCGGGAAAGTGGAACAAAAGAAAGAAAAAAATAATAAATTTTAAAGATAAGATTCGGCAGCTTAAGGTTGCCTGATACTTTAAACAGCAGAACAATGGCAAGATATACTGGTCCTAAGTCAAAGATAGCCCGTAAGTTCAGGGAGCCAATTTTTGGTCCTGATAAGGCATTAGAGAGAAAAAACTATCCTCCGGGAATGCACGGCGGTTCAAAACGTCGCGGAAAGCAATCTGAATATGCTATCCAGTTGATGGAAAAGCAAAAAGTTAAATACACTTACGGCGTTCTCGAACGTCAGTTTGAAAACTTATTTCACCGGGCATCAGCAAAAGAAGGTATTACAGGTGAAATTCTTTTGAAACTGTTAGAAGCACGTTTGGATAATACAGTATACCGTTTAGGAATTGCTCCAACACGATCTGCGGCTCGTCAGTTGGTAGGCCATAAGCATATTACTGTTAACGGTCATGTTGTAAATATTCCATCGTATTCTCTGCGTGCAGGTGATGTTGTTGCAGTGCGTGAGCGTTCTCAGTCTCTGGAAACAGTAACTGATTCTGTTGCCGGACGGAGAATAAATAAATATGCCTGGTTAGAGTGGGATGCTCATAACTTTACAGGTAAATTCCTGAATTATCCTGACCGTGATGAGATTCCTGAAAATATCAAGGAAAATCTGATCGTCGAGTTATACTCTAAGTAAATAATTTTTAGCTACCGGGCAGGAATGTCCGGCGGCCTTTACAGTTTATAAAAACTTAACTGAATATAAATGGCAATTTTAGCATTCCAGAAACCTGATAAAGTTATCATGCAGAAATCTACGGATTTCGACGGTACGTTTGAATTTCGTCCGTTGGAGCCAGGTTTCGGTGTTACCATAGGTAATGCTTTGCGTCGTATCTTGTTGTCTTCCCTAGAAGGTTATGCAATAACGTCTATACGTTTTTCAGGAGTTTCTCATGAATTTTCAACCATCAAGGGTGTTGTTGAAGATGTTACTGAGATTATTCTGAACCTGAAACAGGTACGTTTCAAAAAGACAGGAGAAACAGGCGACTCTGAAAAGATTTATGTAGTGATCAATGGCCAGGAACAGTTTAAGGCCGGCGATATCACAAAATTCTCCTCAAACTTTACTGTATTAAACCCTGATCTGGTTTTATGCAATATGGAACCCAGCGTTACTATGGAAGTTGAACTTTCAGTAAATAAGGGCAGAGGATATGTTGCAGCTGAAGAAAATAAGAATCCTGATGCTAACGTAGGTGTTATTGCAATCGATTCGATCTTCACTCCGATTAAGAACGTTAAGCATACAATTGAAAATTATCGTGTAGAGCAGAAAACTGACTATGAAAAGTTGGTTCTTGATATTTCTACTGATGGTTCTATTCATCCTGAGGATGCCTTAAAGGAAGCTGCGAAGATCCTTATCCATCACTTCCTGTTATTCTCTGATGAGAATATTATGCTGGAGGCCCAGGCTAAAGAAGAGACTAAGGAGGTAGATGAGGAAATCCTGCATATGCGTAAGATCCTTAAGACAGAACTGGTAGATCTTGATCTTTCTGTTCGTGCCCTTAACTGTCTGAAAGCTGCGGATATCCGCACACTTGCCGATCTGGTTTCGTATGATGTGGCTGATATGCTTAAGTTCAGAAACTTTGGTAAGAAATCGTTGACTGAAATCCAGGACCTGGTAAAATCGAAAGGCCTTTCTTTTGGTATGAACCTGGCAAAATATAAATTAGAAGAAGAATAAAACCTCATTCCTGAAGGGAGAAGGTTAATACACAAGTAAGCGACATGTTTATAATTCCTCCGGGTAATGCGGAACGGTATAAGCATGTAAAATAATAATATAATGAGACACGGAAAGAAAATTAATCATTTAGGCCGTACAGATAGCCATCGTAAGGCAATGCTGGCAAATATGGCCTCCTCGCTTATTAAGCACAAAAGGATTACTACAACATTGGCGAAGGCTAAAGCCTTGCGTACTTATGTTGAACCATTGATCACAAAGGCAAAGAACGATACTACACATTCACGGAGAACTGTTTTTAGCTATCTTCAGGATAAGGAAGTTCTTACTGAGCTATTCCGCGACGTAGCTGCCAAGGTTGCAAACCGTCCCGGAGGATATACCCGTATTATCAAACTGGTTAACCGTTTCGGCGATAATGCGGAAATGGCACTTATAGAGCTGGTAGATTATAATACTACATACAAGACTGAAATAACTGCTCAGCCGGAAAAGAAATCAACACGCCGGCGTGGTTCTGGTAAAGCTAAGAAAGCTGAAGCCAGTGAGGAGGTTACAGAAGCGCCTGTAGCAGAAACTACAGAAGTGGCAGAAGAGGCAGCGGCCCCTGAAAGTCCTGTAACTGATGCTGAACCTG
>JAATFW010000148.1 GCA_015654985.1 Sphingobacteriales bacterium
ACAGTTACCGGTAATACCGGTACGGATGGCCTTTCCCGCAGTAATACAACTTACTCAAACCGCGTCATGGATGTTAACCCTGCCGATATCGAATCCATGTCAGTGTTGAAAGGTGCTGCGGCTGCGGCCTTATATGGATCACGTGCAGCCGACGGAGTGATTGTTATCACTACGAAGAAAGGACAGGAAGGCAACGTTATGGTTAATTTCAACAGCAAAGTAAGCACATCCTGGGCGAATAAACTTCCCGAAGCTCAAACGGTATTTGGCCCGGGCTCTTATTCCACCAACGGTGTTTTAAACGAAATCACGTATGACTCCTGGGGACCAAAAATTCCGGCTGACAGTATGATATACGACAATATCGGCAATTTCTTTCGAAACGGCCTTGTGTCTGATAATAACGTAAACATATCCGGAGGTAGCAAAAACGGCACCTTCTTTTTGTCGGGATCTAACTACAACCAAACAGGTATCGTCCCGGGTACGGACTATGACAAAACTACTTTTCGTTTTAACGCAGACCAAAAATACGGGCGTCTGACATTGGGTGCAAATGCCGCCTATTCTATTGCCAAAACCAACAGGACTTTAACCACCAGCGGCTTATATGATGGCGGCGGTAACGGCGTAATGGGAGCCATATACAGCTGGCCGCAAACATTCAATACCGCGAATTATATCAATCCCGATGGAACACAATACCGCAGATTTGCCGGATCGTTTAAATTAGAAGATGATGGAGAAAGAGATAATCCTTACTGGATTATCAATCAGGACGATCTGAACTCAGAAACCAAGCGGTTCACCTCAGGTATACATGGCGATTTTAAAGCGACAGACTGGTGGAATATTACCGCACGCCTGGGTTATGACCAGTACACTACTAATGATTATACGTATATCGCCCCCGGTTCTGCTGTAAAGCCAGCGTACCAGCTCGGACGTTTGAGCAAAGATCAGGTTGATTATTCTTATATCACAACCACACTTATGAGTAATTTTCATAAGACATTCGGAGATTTTGACACGCACCTGATGCTGGGAGGGACCTCAGAAGATACGAAAATATTAGGGCAGAATCATTGGGGTTACAACTTTATTACTGCCGGCACCATTAGTTTCAATAATATAAGTAAAGAAAATAAACTTTTTACTGACAGAACAACAAGAAAACGGCTTGTAGGTGCTTATGGAGAAATGGGCATATCGTATAAAGATATTGTATATCTTACGGCAACCGCACGCAATGACTGGTCGTCTACCTTGCCTGAAGAGAACATTTCCTATTTTTACCCTTCCGTCAGCGGTTCTTTTGTCTTTACACAATTGTTGCCTGCCAACAATATTCTTTCTTTCGGTAAGATCCGTGCAAGCTGGGCCCAGGTTGGTAAAGACGCAAATCCGTACGCAACACTTACGTACGTAAACAGCCCCATCACTATCGACTCATATACAGGAGTCGGCAATCAATACACAAGCGGTAATCCTTTTTTAAAGCCCGAAATTCAAAAATCATGGGAAATCGGAGGAGAATTCAGATTCCTGAACAACCGCATTAGCCTGGATTATACCTACTATCACAGTCAGACGCAGAATCAAATTGCACAACCTCGTTTGTCCAATGCCAGCGGGTATATCTTAAAAACGATCAACTCGGGCTCCGTGATCAACAAGGGCATGGAAATAGCCCTGTCAGGAAAACCCATCGCACGAAAGAATTTAGGATGGGATGCAACACTGAACTTCTCCTATAATAAGGGCAGGCTGGGAACGTTCCTTCAGGGTGTTTCCTATTTTTACCCAACAGATGCACAATTCGGAACAGTAAGAGCAGCATCGATTCCTAACGGAGGATATTTCCTCGGCATGACCGGTACTACTTATCTGAGGGAAACAGATGCCGATGGAAATGAAATCGCAGACGGACGTTATCAGGTAGACCCGACAACAGGATTGTATAAAACGAACAACAACAACCCGATTGTGGGTAACCGTGAACCTGATTTCCTTGCCGGCTTCAACAATACTTTCCGGTACAAAAATCTTTCGCTGTCATTTCTTCTAGATATTCGAAAAGGAGGAGATGTATACAACGGTACCGATTATGCAATGATTCGCAATGGTTTGAGTAAAAAGACGTTGTTGAATGATCGCCAGTCAGTAACTGTAAGCGGCGTTAATAGTCAGACGGGGGAAGATTTCACTCAAACCTACAACGCAAATGAGTCTTACACTATTGGTCCAACAATTTATTCCGGCACGAATCTGATTCAGCAGTACTGGTTAAACTATGCAGCAAATTCCATGAATTTTATTAATTCGGTAAATTGGCTGAAATTACGTTCTTTGTCTTTAACTTATGACCTAAGCGATATACTGAAGAATAAAAAAGTTATTAAAGGACTCTCCGCAACGGCAACAGGCACCAATTTATTCACATGGACAAACTATAAAGGAATGGATCCTGAGGTGAGCGCAGCGGGGGGAACAGGAGGTTCTGGATCGACGGGGATTGATTACCTGGGCGTGCCCGCTGTATCGAGTTTTACATTCGGGGTAAATCTGACTTTTTAACTACTGAAAAATTGAATCATGAAAAATTTAATATATATCATATTTGGCTCCCTGGTGGTATTCGGCTCTGCTTCCTGTAAAAAATGGCTGGATGTTAATACGGATCCGGATAATCCAAACAATGAAAGCGTATTGGTTCAGGACAGGCTGCCCTGGATACAACACTTTTATACGTACAGTGCAGGAGTTACCAACTTTCGTACTTCCTGCCAGGCGGGCGTTTTTTACAGCAACTCAGCAGCAGCCAATGCGTTTAGTACAACCTGGATTGCATCTTCGGGTAATGTTACTCCTTATCAGACATGGTTTGTGGAAGTAGCTTCCAATTTAAATGATATGTACAATTCCGCCCAGAAAAAAGGTGCTTATTATTATATGGGCGCTGCCGACGTGGTTTCTGCACTGGGCTTTATGGAAATGCTGGATCTGTATGGCGAAATGCCGTACACGCAAGCCTTATCCGATCAGGCAAGTCCTGCTTACGACAATGGTAAAACTATTTATTATGGCTGTATGGCAAAACTGGATGAAGCGATTACTTTGTTCAGTAAAACGCAAGAACCGGGAGCTCCTTCCTTCGCCGAGGGCGATATGTGGAATAAGGGTGATGCAGGCAAATGGATAAAATTTGTTATGGCCTGAAAGCCCGCTACATGCTTAAGCTGTCAAAAAAAGCAGATGTGTTTAATTCCGATTCTATTCTGTATTATCTATCCAAAGGCCCCCAGTCTAATGCTGACAATATAGTCCAGACTTGCTATAATAACACAGCCACTACCGATTATCTGCTGGGCGACCCAATTGTAACAAACGGCAACTGGGATTATGCAGCTTACGGCAACAATCAGCGTATTTCTCAGTTCTATTACAACCTGCTGACGAATATGCGCGGTTCAGGAGTTACGGACCCGCGGATGAGCAAAATTGTACCTGCTTCTATGTCGAATATTAAGCTCGATGCCAGCGGTAATAAAGTGATATCCTACACCTGGAATCGTTCAGCAGGCGTCGATTCTTACGGCCCGGCAACACGCCTGGTAAAAGGAGGGCCCACCAGTATTGCACTTCAAAGTTATGCAAAGAACAGTACTAATATTATCTATACTATTACCAATGCTACGGATCGTGCCGATTTTATCGCCGGCCAGCAGCAGGCGGGGCATACTTGCTCCGTTAGCACTACTGACCAGACTAAGGTAACGGTAACCTATCCTGCAGGATCTGTCTTTATCAACAGTACTAATTATTTATTCGCCGGAGATACCGCTTATGTCAATCTTCGCAGTTTTTCTCTTGCGACAGGCGGGGCAAGCGCTACGGACGTCAATTGGTATCCTTCAGCTGATGCAGTGACTGCTGGTGCGGTCGGTTCTACCGGTTCATTCCAGATCCGCCCCGTGTCAGATCAGGAAATCCTCACTTACCATGAAATGTGCTTTATTAAAGCGGAAGTTTATATGCGGAAAGGCGATGCCGCCAACGCTTACACGGCCTATAAAAACGGTATCCAGGCACACCTGGATATGATGCAGGCTAAATTAACCGAATGGCAGGCTTCCGGTTATACTGCTATTAATCCCGATATGGCGCCGATGGATCAAAATGCCATCAATGTCTACCTTTTGAGCAATGCAGTCTGCCAGACTGCCGGTGCATTGACAATGTCTGATATCATGCTGCAAAAATATCTTGCCATGGGGGTCAGCATTGAAAATTATAATGATATGCGCCGGTTTAATTTCAGCGCCGGCAATATCGGAAGCTTTGGTGTGGTTTATCCGGGATATGACCGGGGCCCGTTATTTGCAGGACAATCTCTTTATCCGGGCGGAACCAAAACAGACCCAAGGTACTGGCAGCGGCGGTGGCAATTGCCTGCAACTCTTGAATTAAACTATAATTCAACAAATGCCCTGGCCATGAATCCTCATGCTATAGATCCTAATATCTGGAGCATGCCCGTTTGGTGGGATTGCGCAACAGATGATGAATATTACGGATACCTAAAATAACGAGCATTTTAAAAAAGATAAGGTATAAGAGGCTGTCTCAAAAGTAAAATGAGGCAACCTCTTTTATTATTTATAGTTTTTTGGTTTGTTTACCCACAATTTGTTCAATAATTGTTGATAATTCTGAATGTTTTTTTGATTGTTTAGTACTGTTTTTGTGGGAATTACGGCATGGCAAGAGGCAAGACATTA
>JAATFW010000053.1 GCA_015654985.1 Sphingobacteriales bacterium
CCGGGCCTGTTTAAGCTGCTGCTGCGCGATATCGATCCGTTTGAGAGCAATCTGAAGGTTATAATTATATTTAATCCCCCTGTCAATTAAGCCCAGCAGTGTGGTATCGGCAAAAAACTTTTTCCATTCTATATCGGCAATGCTACTTGTATCATCGGTGGTCACATTATTGAATTTCGCAGGAAGACTGACCGATGGCCTCTGGTAATCTTTTCCCACTTTACAGGCCCCGAGAACAAGGGCAAGGAGCAGGATACTATATCTGTTAATCTTATTTCTTTTCATGACGCTATACAAATCAGGCATTTATCACTTCATTTTCTTCCTGTTTATTTTTCTCTTCACGGCTCTTTGGGCTTCCGCTTACTCTTTCATGCAGGCCCTGGAATATTACAAACAGCACCGGAATAACGAAAATCCCAAGTACTACGCCTGTAAACATCCCACCTACGGCACCTGTACCGATAGAACGGTTCCCCAGTGCCGATGCTCCCGTAGCCCTTACCAGGGGCAAAAGACCGGCAATAAAGGCGAAAGAAGTCATCAATATGGGCCGCAACCGCAACTGAGCGGCCTCAAGGGCAGAGGCCACCAGTTCCATCCCCTCGCGCCGCCGCTGAACAGCATACTCGACAATCAGTATCGCATTTTTTGCAAGCAGGCCCACCAGCATAATGAGTCCCACCTGCACATAAATATTATTCTCGATGCCGGTAAACCCGATAAGGGCAAATACACCGAATATCCCCGTAGGCACCGAAAGAATTACGGCAAAGGGCAGAATATAACTTTCGTACTGGGCCGATAACAGAAAGTAAACAAACACCAGGCTCAAAATAAATACGATGGTTAACTGAGAACCCGAGCTTTGCTCCTCTCTTGTCATCCCCGTCCATTCATAGGCATAACCCCTTGGCAGATATTTCGCCGCTACTTCCTGAATTGCTTTAATAGCATCGCCGGAAGTATAACCAGGTTTAGGTAAACCGTTGATGACAACACCATTAAACAAATTGTTGCGGGTAACCGTTTCCGGGCCGTAGACTTTTTTTAAGGATACCAGAACGTTTGCAGGCACCATTTCACCCTGATTGTTTTTCACAAACACATTATTAAGCGAAGTTAGTTCTGCACGATAAGGTATATCCGCCTGTACAATCACCCTGTAATATTTACCAAACCGGTTAAAGTCCGACGCAAAACTACTGCCGTAATACACCTGGAGCGTTTGCATCAGATCGGTAATTGACACCCCAAACTGTTTGGCTTTGGCATCGTCAATATCGAGCATGTACTGGGGATTATTGGTACTGAAGGTGGTGAAAGCATACATAATTTCTTTACGCTTCATCAACTCGCCGATAAAACCATTGGCAGTGGCATTCATTTTATCGAGCGGACCGCTGGTACGGTCCTGGAGAATAAATTCAAAACCACTGGTATTTCCAAAACCTTGTACGGTAGGGAAAGTGAACAGAAAAACACTGGCTTCCTTTATCACACTCAATTTCTGATTGAGCAAACCCGTAATCTGTTCGATATTATTTACCGCTCCCCGTTTCCCATGGGGCTTTAGACGAATGAAACCAACGGCATAAGCAGAGCTGTTAGCATTGGCAACTATATTAAGTCCTGTTATGGTAGCATGCCGCTCAACTTCTTCTTCTTTATCCAGGATCTTAGCGATCTTATCCATAACCTTCTGAGTCCTGTCTAGCGATGAACCGGGAGGAAGGTTCACAGAGCATATTATAAAACCTTGATCTTCAGTGGGAATAAATCCAGAAGGAGTACTATAGGTAATCCAAACAGTAGAAAGGATGATCACAACGAGGCCGCCGACAGCGATCCATTTACGCTGGATAAGAAAGCGCAGGCTTCTCCTGTACCTTGCGGTGGTTGAATTAAAGCCGGCATTAAAAGCACTGAAGAACCTGGCACCGAACCCGGTCTTTCCGATACTTTCCCCATGTTCATTATTATGCGTATTTTTCAGGAACAGGGCACATAAAGCGGGACTTAAGGTTAAAGCATTCAGTGCTGATATTAAAATAGCGATACCCAGGGTAAAGGCAAATTGCTTGTAAAAAACACCTACAGGTCCCTGCATAAAGCCTACCGGCACGAATACGGCTACCATTACCAGCGTTATGGATATAATAGCACCAGAAATTTCACTCATCGACTTGACAGTGGCCTTTTTCGCCTTCATGCCCGTCAGCTCCATTTTGGCATGTACCGCCTCGACCACCACTATGGCGTCGTCCACCACAATCCCGATGGCAAGTACCATGGCAAACAGGGTAAGCAGGTTGATAGTGAACCCAAATAACTGCATAAAGAAGAAAGTACCTATAATTGCTACGGGTACGGCGATAGCCGGAATAAGGGTTGAACGAAAATCCTGCAGAAAAATAAATACGACAAGGAATACCAGGATAAATGCTTCAATCAAAGTATGCTCTACCTGGGTGATGGAAGCATCCAGGAACTCCTTGGAACTATACATGTTGAAGTAGGTAATACCCCTGGGAAAGGATTTCGATGCCTTTTCCATTACCTTGTTTACCTCTGTAAGTATATCATTGGCATTTGAACCTGCTGTTTGATAGACGGCCAGTCCGGTACCCATACGCCCCATGATCTTGGTATTTGCACTATAAGTATATGAGCCAAATTCCACACGGGCAACATCTTTCAGTTTTATTACCGATCCGTCGGAATTCGCCTTCAGAATAATATTCTCATACTCTATATTTTTAGAATACTTCCCTTTATATTTCAGTACATATTCGAACGATTGCGTACTGCTCTGGCCGAAACGTCCGGGAGCTGCCTCAATGTTCTGTTCTTTTATTGCATCTAAAACATCCTTAGCCGATAAACTTGCTGCATTTAAACGGTCGGGCTTCAGCCAGATCCGCATAGAATAATCCCTGGCCCCGAAAATGGTAGCCTGCCCTACTCCAGGGACCCTCTGTATTTCAGGGATAATATTGATCCTTGCATAATTCTGCAGAAAGGTTTCGTCGTATGTAGTATCGGTGCTGTATATCAAAGGCACCATAATCATACTGTTCTGTTGCTTTTGAGTGGATATTCCCGCCTGCACCACTTCCTGTGGCAACTGGCTCACCGCCTTTGACACCCGGTTCTGGACGTTTACAGCAGCAAGGTCAGGGTTGGTACCCAGCTTAAAAAAAACGTTCAGCGACATGGTGCCGTCATTGCTGGCAGTGGAAGTCATATACGTCATATTCTCCACACCATTCACCGCCTCCTCGATCGGCGTGGCAACCGCACGTGCCACAACCTCTGCGTTGGCTCCCGGATACGTTGCTGTTACCTGCACCGTAGGAGGTGCTATGTCTGGAAACAGGGTTATTGGGAGCGTGTACAGCGAAATAAGCCCCACCAGGGTCAATAAAACAGATACTACAGTTGATAGTACCGGTCTTTCAATAAATTTTTTAAACATAGCTGTGGCTTTATGCTCCCCCGGATGCGATCAGGGGGAGCTTAAGATGGTATTATGTAAGATGTTAAATTAAAGTGATGCCGCCTTGAATAAGCTGTCGGCCGACATGCTTTTCGGGTTGATCACCATGCCGTCGCGCAAGCGGTCGATGCCCTGGTAAACAATTTTATCACCGGCCTTCAGCCCTTTTGAAACCAGGTAAAAATTGCCGCTGGTACCTTCAATGGTAAGTGGTTTCCCCAGAACTTTATTGCTGTCTGCCAGCGCATAGACAAATACTTTGTCCTGCAGTTCGAAAGTTGCTTCCTGCGGGATCAGCAGGGAATTATTAACCAGCGTCGGTATTTTTATTTTACCGGTATTGCCTGACCTTAACAGGCCGCTGACATTTGGAAAAGTAGCCCTGAAGCTGATTGTACCCGTAGTCTTGCCAAACTGCCCTTCAGCCAGTTCCACTTTTCCCTTTACAGGATATACGCTGTTATCAGCCAGCACCAACTCAACTTCTGGCATTCTTTTGATCTTCTCCTGAATGGTGCTGCCCGAAAAGTGCTCTTTGAACTGAATAAAGTCAACTTCGCTCATTGTAAAATAGGCGTGCATATTTCTGGTTTCCGACAACACCGTGAGTTCCTCCGGCAAAGACTTCCCTACCAGGCTTCCTGTTTTAAATGGAATCATCCCAATGTATCCATCTGCCGGGGCTGTAATGGTAGTATACCCCAGATTAATCCTTGCCGTTTGCACCTGCGACTGTGCCTGCGCCACATTTGCCTTTGCTGCATCATAAGCAGCTTTCGCCGATTTTAGCTGAACGTCTGACACTACGTTATTCTGCACCAGCGGAGTTAGCTTGCTGACATTGATGGATGCATTCTGAAGCGCTGCCTTTGCAGATAATAATATCGCGTTAGCGGTATTCAACTGCTCCCGGTAAGGCCTTGCATCGATTCTGAATAAAGGCTGGCCCTTCTTCACCAATGCTCCTTCATCAACATAGATTGCTTCAAGGTAACCGTCTACCTGCGGGCGGATCTCTATATCACGGCTTCCCTGTATGGTAGCCGTAAATTCATCGTAAGTAGTAACGGGCCGGGAACTCACGCTGATAACAGGCAATTCCGGCGGAGGGGGCGCTGATGCATTGCCTCCTGCTGATGAAGAATTACAACTACTGTATAGAGCTATTCCTGCCAGTAGTAAAGACACCAGAATAGATTGCCTGATGAGCAAGGCTGCTTTGTTAATTGTTTTCATGTGCTTAAGAGTTAGAGGTATTATGTAAAAAGTTGAAAGCTGAAAGCTGAAAGTTGAAAGCTGAAAGCTGAAAGCTGAAAGCTGAAAGCTGAAAGCTGAAAGTTGAAAGTAACTGAAAATCATTTTGTTACAAATAGTAAGTCATTTTTTATGTCTAATACAACACTACAATTAAAACGACGTTACCTTTCCTAACATTGTTAGATCATACGGCAAAAAAAACTAACTGAGGTTTTTTATAAAGCCAGCGATAGCGTCATCCAGTACCATTTTATTCAATTCTTCATCTATAGCAGAATTACCAATGATCTTGATCGAGATAAGTCCATGCATGACCGACCAGAATGTGTGATACTTCAGGCATGAATTAATATCTGTACGACCACTTTTCTTTATAACATCATCAATGGGCTGCAGAACCAGGCTTCTGAATTTTTCCTGTTCCGGCATTGCCTTGCTGATCTCACAACAGGGCATTCCGATACCGAACATCAGTTGATAATGTTCTTTATTATCCATTGCAAAGTTCCAGTAAGCATCGGCCATCGCTTTTATCTGCTCCTCCGGTTCTTTATACCTGTCTTTTGCTTCTATAATTTTAGCTGATAATATCATGAACCCTTTCTTACTGAATTCAAGTAAAATAGCATCCTTGTTTTCGAAATGATCATAAATAACGGGAACGCTGTATTCAATAGCATCCGCTATTTTGCGTATCGAAAGAGCCTGCCAGCCTTCTTTCTTAACCATTTGCCATGCAGTACAAATAATATCGTTCTTCACCTCTTCCTTCTGCCTTTGCCTGCGTTCTAATATTCCCATTCTATGTTTCCTAACAGTGTTAGCAAATATAGCAATGTTTAATTATTACTTCCAAGTATTTATATCCTTTTAAAGAACATTCTTATATTCTTATGACATAAATAGTGCTGCTTAGCATCATCGAATACAGAAATACCATCTTAATTTTCAGCAGATGAGATGTAAAACGACAAAGAAGAGGGGCGAATGCGTATATAAGAAGTAATATATTAAAAGAATTCAAGCTGACCCGTTTCAGCTCCTTTGGGTGCCAAAGAATCATTTGGCCCATTTATCCCAACTGTATATACAGCAGTTTCTTCATAGCGGGAGGCTACAATAATGTTTGTATTTCCGGCGTGCACACTAAACAGATTGTATACAAGATCAGGGCAATTATTATTTTTAGAAAGATGAGAAAGCAGTAAATGACTTAATCCGACTGACCGGCAGGAAGTAAAAAGTTCAAGAGCCTGTTTATTAGAAAGATGTCCCATACCTCCCCGGATACGCTGTTTGAGATAGTATGGGTAATTACCATTATTCAGCATTTCATCATCATAATTGGCTTCAAGGAAAGCGGCATGACATTGTTTGAACTGACTGATCACATGCTCACAGGGCTGTCCGATATCTGTAAACACCCCTACCCTGACATCATTATAGCTGATAATAAAACTATGTGGCTCTGCGGCATCGTGGAATTTAGGGAAAGCAGCGATACATAAATCTCCTATTTGTATATTTTCATACGGCTCAAATTCTTTTACCTGCTGCAGGGGGAGCGATAATCTTCCACTATTCAGCGTACGCTGAGTAATATAAACCGGCAATTGATATTTTTTTGCCAGTACAGGGATTCCTTTAATATGATCCGAATGTTCATGAGATACAAAAATTGCCCGGACCTTATCCATAGAAAGCCCCAGGCGCACCATCCGCCGCTCCGTTTCCCGGCAGGAAATACCTGCGTCGACAAGTACTGCATCCCGCCTGTTTCCAATATAATAGCAGTTTCCGTTGCTCCCGGAATTAAGGGAAGTGATAAACAATTGCATGTATTACAAAATAAGCGGATTTACCGGATTAATCAAAGAACTGTTAAAATAAGCTGCAGCAACAGGTTTGCCTGAACCTGCTTTATTCAGGCAAAGGAGGATCTGCACGCTGCCTGAGTGGGGCAAATGGCCCATGGCAGACAGGCTTCATACTTTTGCAGCGGACGTTGCCATTAAGTTTTTCAAAACTTTGCTAAAACTCCCAGGCAAGCTTTAAAAACCGGTGTTGTTATAGCGAGTCATGTACCTACCCAAATAAAATCCTGAAAAAGCCCCATAACACCGCTACCGGGGTCTTGCATTTGTGTATATTTTCGCTATGGTATCAGAATATATTTCTTCTTCTGTCAATAACTTTAGTGTCCTGATGATTGTTAATAAAAACAAAAGGGATGAACTATGAAACCTGCATATAAAAAAGAAGATTTCCCGGTGTCAAAAGTCCGGAGATTCCTGGAACCAGGCCCCATTGTTCTGATCAGCTCAAAGTGGAAAAACAAAACCAATATCATGACGCTTGGCTGGCAAACAGTAATGGAATTCAGTCCTTCATTGGTTGGCTGTATGATTTCCGGAGGAAACTATAGCTTTGAGTTGATCAAAAACAGTAAGGAATGCGTAATAAACATTCCCACTGCGGATATGATCGATCAGATCATTGACATAGGAACAAATTCCGGCGCTCACACAGACAAATTCCAAAAGTTTGGCCTCACTCCCGAAGCTTCGGCGAAGGTAGGCGCCCCATCAATAAAAGAATGTTATGCAAACTTTGAATGCAAAGTAGTCGAAGCGGCCCTGGTTGACACGTACAACTTTTTTATTATGGAAGTAGTGGAAGCCAGAGTTGCTGCTTCACCGGAATTTCCTCAGACCGTGCATTACCGCGGTGACGGGATCTTTATGATTTCAGGTGAGCATATCTCTTTTCCCGACAGGATTAAACTATTATGAGCAGTTAACTATCAATTAGATATTACTTTCCTTAATGATAGTGATATCCTTCAGGAAAGTTCTTAATTTTGCTTTATGAAAACGGGTGCTGATCAGGAAGTTATTCCTTCCAAAGAAGAATGTAATGCAAGTGTAAACGCCATCAGGGATGCACTGTACGTTTTAAATGGAAAATGGAAACTGCCCTTAATATTTACGCTCAGAGAAGGTCCAAAGCGGTTCAACGAAATCCACAAAGTAGTGTATGGAATTACTCCTAAAATCCTGTCGAAGGAATTAAGAGAACTGGAGCTGAACGGGTTTGTAGTTAGAAAGGTCTATCCGACGACCCCAGTCACCGTAATTTATGAGTCTACGCCATATAGCTGTACCTTAAGGAACGTGTTAGATGAATTGAGATCATGGGGCTTTCAACACCGTGAAAAGATAAAACAAAGTATGAGACAGTCTGAGACTAAAAGCTTACCGGCGGAAGTTTAAATGCGGGTATGGTCAATGCATACTGTCGTAAATACGGTTGTAATTTAAATCCTATCTTTACAATATTAAAAAGTGGACACATGCAATTTGACCGGCTTTTAAAGCAAATATCTTTTATCCATGAGATAGACAAGATTAAATATATCTTCCGAAAGAGTAAACTCTTCTCAAGCGACCGGCACGAAAATGATGCTGAACATAGCTGGCACTTAGCAGTAATGGCCATTGTGCTGGCAGAACATGCCAATGAGCCTATAGATGTCTTAAAGGTGCTCAAGATGTTGCTGATTCATGATATTGTAGAGATAGATGCTGGTGATGTATTTCTCTTTGACTCAGTTGTCAGGCAAAACAATTCCGTTGCCGAAGCTAAAGCCGCAGAAAGGATCTTTGGATTGCTGCCGGAGGCACAAGCTGCCGAACTGACAGCTATATGGGAAGAGTTTGAAGCGGCAGAGACGGCAGAGTCACTCTTTGCCCGGGCCATTGATAACCTTGAGCCATTATTGCAAAATATATCAAATAACGGCGGTACGTGGCAAGAGTTCAGTGTTAGTTATGAGAACGTTATCGATAAGAAAAGTGTGATTAAACATGGATCTCAAACGCTTTGGGAGTTTACAGAAAAATTGCTTAACGAAAGTCATAAAAGCGGCATTCTGAAAAAAGAAAAGGAGATTAATCAGGATTAAGCACCGTTTCCAATTGCCGGTTTATTATCAGAAAAATAACCAGGTATAACATTCCGGGTAACTGTAACAAGCAGATCATAGCACAAAGTCAATTATATTAGATTTTGTCCCCGGATTGAAATCTCAATCGTCATTAAGGCGTAACAATAAAATTAAGAAAAATGAAAGAGTTCGCATTAATTTTCAGACTGAACAACATTGCCGATTTCAAACCTTCGCCCGAACAGATGCAGGAACGGATGAACTGGCTTGCAGGGATCGCTGCCCAAAACAAGCTTGCCGACAAAGGGAACACGCTTTTACCTGTTCCCGGAAGTGCCAGAACGGTGAAACCAGACAATATCGTAACAGACGGGCCTTACACTGAAATCAAGGAATTTATCAGTGGCTATGTGGTGGTGAGAGCAGAAACTATCGAAGAAGCAGTAGAAATGGCAAAAGGAAATCCAATCTTCAAAATTGGCGGGAACATTGAAGTGAGAGAGGTGCTAAAACGTGATTAATGCAGGAAAAGGCAATCTCACATAAAGAGCTTTTGCCTCACCTGTTCCGGCAGGAGTATACTAAAATGACGGCTGTGTTATGCCGTCATTTTGGCTTAAAGCATATTGAAATTGCCGAAGACATCGCCAGCGATACTTTTTTAAAAGCATCTGAAAACTGGGCACTTAACGGAGTGCCGGAAAACCCGGCCGCCTGGCTTTATACAGTGGCCAAAAATAAAGCCAAAGACCACCTTAAACATTTGACAATTATTGAAACCCAAAATGAAACAGCAACGGATAAAATTCAGGCTGAACACAATTTTGAGTTTAATAACCAAAACATTACAGACAGCCAGTTAGCAATGATTTTTGCAGTTTGCAATCCGGCAAACTCAACCGAAGCACAAATCTGTCTGGCGCTTCAAATTCTTTATGGTTTTAGCCTTGAAGAAATAGCCAATGTCTTTCTGGCAAAAACTGAAACCATTAAAAAACGTTTACACCGGGCAAGGACCAATCTTCGCAATGATAATTTCCAGATCAGGAATTTAAATGAGAATGAAATACAATCACGCCTTGACACGGTTTTAAGAACTTTATACCTGCTGTTTAACGAGGGGTATTTTTCAAAAACGAACAATCATTTAATACGAAAAGACCTTTGTTCTGAGGCGGCCAGGCTAACACTTATCCTGACTGAAAATCAACTGACTAACGTAAAACAGGCCAATGCGTTACTTGCTTTAATGTGCTATCAAAGTTCACGGCTTGATGCAAGAACAAACACTAAAGGTGAAGCAATCCTGTTTGAACAGCAGGACAAAAGCTTGTGGGACAAAACATTGATTGAAAAGGGGAATTTTTATCTGGTAAACGCCTGTAATGGAACTGAAATCTCAAAGTATCATTTGGAAGCAGGTATTGCTTATTGGCATACGACACCGGCAGACCAAAACAAATGGCAGCACATTTTACAGTTATATAACCAGCTTATCCTTATCGAATATTCACCCGTAACGGCATTGAACAGAACATTTGCCTTTGCAAAGGTTTACGGCAACAAACAAGCTATATCCGAAGCCGAAAAACTAAACCTGACTGAAAGCAATTATTACCACGAATTATTAGGCTACCTGTATACAGAAATTAACATTGACAAAGCGATCAATTATTACGAAAGAGCTATCGGGCTGACAAAATCGAGGGCCGAAAAGCAAACTCTGGCAAAGGAAATTGAACGGCTGAAAGAAAAAAAAGGAGTTAACAGGCACAAACGTTAATTAAACTAATGATATTTAGTCTGTCCGAAGAATAAAATCCGCCAGAGAATCTATGATATAATTTTATTCAATCCTGAAAGGTTCGTTGTATAAACAACCTGACCAGTAATCCATATGATACAATTGTACAATATATGAGCCCACACCGGGATGTTCAAATATCTCACAAACAAGTTGGGTTCCGAGCAAGATATGCCCAGCAATATTACTAAAATAAAAAGCAGGAATCTTAACATAAGGGGATAGCTTCAAAAGGATAAATATTCTGACCGATTTGATCTTGAATACACCTATGAGCCTATCCCCTTTATGATAAAAAATCACAATAAACTACAACAGATTATCATAAAAAGCACGAAGAGCAACTTTGCCTTTTTGGTCATAAGCTTCAAACTCCATTTTTACATTATTTCCTGTCCGGGTTTGGTTTTTGAATATGAGATAATGGGTTTCTAATCTGTTCTTAAGCGCTGTAGCATTAGCATTTGTATTAGCATTATTTGTTCCATTTGATGTGAATGGATAAATCGATACAGCATTATGCCCCTGGGTTGGGGCACTTCTGACCATAGTGGTTGTATTTAAGTAAGGGGTCTTCTGGTATTGTTCAATATAAAAATAATTCATCGGAGCAAATCCCCCTGTTCCAATATTTCTGCTTATGGAAAAAGGATCATAACTTCTTAACGAGTTATTTGTATTTGCGGGCAAAGATATCAGCCGAAAGGCCAGTACCTTTTCTGTTGAGCTCAGGAGATTTTCAACCTTCAGCTCACCCGTTACGTTGTCGAGATTAGCTCTAAAGTCAGCAGACGTCATATCAAACTTTATACCGGCGTCTGCCCAGCTCCAATCTGCAGGTCTTTTGAACATCTTATAAATAACCCCGCCTTCCGGGGTATATACACGTCCGCTACGGTATCCTCTGATGGCCAACGTATCGGGAGAAACACTTACAACATTGTAAATATGGTCTGTAATATCCGACGCCTGTATACCTATCCTATATAAGGAAGACATAATTGACCCTGTTGTAAATATTAACTGCGGGGAACCTGTACCGTTAGCAATACGAAAAAACGAGTCAGTAGATGCTGTAACTCCATATACCGTGGTTACATTGACCTTATTAGTAAGGGTATCGAACTTCAGGACAATCGGCGTGTATACATCCTGGCTTAATGATGACTTAACCATCATGACCCAGCCCGTCGGAGAAGATGCCAGGGCTTCTTTAAACTCATGTGAGACCTTATCAAGCCTGTCGGGATTCTGGTTAATATAGGCATTGGTGATATTATCTTTTTCACAACCAGCTAATGCTATAGTTAATAGTCCTGCAATAAAAAACCTTATCATATTTTTCATAAAAAACAACACTATCGGGTTAATAATTTACTTTGTATACAACAGAATCCAACATAACGTGCAGCTTATGCAGATCCATTCCCATATCGAGGTATTTCTGATGCACCATTTTGTATTTGGTTTCCAGAGCAACACTTTGACTAATAGCTATCAGCTCTTTAATACGCGCTTCGGGCAAATCAGCCATGTATTCTACATTGGTGGCAAAATCTTCCTCCGGGGCATATCCGCCATAGCCATACCAGAAGCCATCGCGCTGTGCCTGGGCCTCCGAAACGGATGCATATCCCGGGATCCCATAGTATTTGCCCTGAGATACTCTATCGAACAAGTAACCCCGCCCATACTTGTGATCAATCTGATGTGCATGCTCATGGTACAGCGTGACGATGTGGTCCCACAACCAGGCTTTGTTTGTGGAGAATGCGTTCACCCCACCCATACCCAGGCGGTAAAACTGTGCATTCAAACCCGCCCCTGCTGCGGTTGATGTGGTCGTTGGGTCATTAAAATGTATATAACCTCCTGCCAGAATAAACTCAATCGGTGTTTCTTTCGCAAAGAACTCAGGAAAATTCTCTTTCAACGGCTTTAACCAAAGCTTATCTAATACAAGCCTGGTATAAGGCAACGCTTTATCATATTGTGGTGGCATAAAAAAAGTATTTCCGGCCACAATACGTGGTGTATACTCATAGATAATTTCTATGCCGTAAGCTTGTCGCATGGAATCACACAGATAATCCAGTTCGTTCCATTGCGACCTGGGCTTTACCTCCCGTTTTGAAAAGAAATCTATATTCTCATCGACTGCTCCAAGCGGATAGTTGTCTTTCTTACATGCAGCCAAAAAAATTACTGCTAATAGCACACTAAATATCTTTTTCATACCTTAAAATCATCTGGGGTTTAACTGATTATCAAGTAAAGGATTACCTATTCTTGCCTGAATCGGGATTTGTATCGCTGTCCGTTTGTCATTAGGTTCCAGCACCGCATCCGGGTCTCTTGAAGTACGCACTTTCCTGTGTTCGATACGAATACCCAATCGTTTGATGTCGTACCACCTGAAGCCCTGACCAATTAATTCTAATTTCCGTTCCTTCAATACAACGTCTAATGCTGCTTCCACAGTTGCCGGAGTGGGTAAAACCCGATAATTAGCAGCAGTAAACCGCTCTCTCCGTATCGCTTCAATATCAGCCATTGCTTTTGTAATATCTGGATTTGGCTTACGCAAATTGGCTTCTGCCCGGCTTAGCAATACCTCTTCCATTGTGAAACAGTCATAGCGCGCCTGAGCGGCATTAGGATTGTTGGGCTGGTTAGCATATTTAACAACCAACGCAACACTATCGATAACTGTGCCTCCGGCACTAAAATGTGCTTTTCTGAAATCTGATGCAGGCGTGCTGTAAAACAGGTCATGTGCAACATAAAAACCACCCAAACGATATCCGAAAGGACGGCACAGGAATAAATTGGTCTGACTAACCAGCAGTAAATTAGGGTGGATACTGGGGTTCATAATCTCCTGTGCCCAATATTGCTCTGTTGTAGTAGTTCTTCTTGTATTATCTTCACTCATTTTCCTCACCAGCACCCCTTTCTCGGCGACAACCATATCTGCGTATTTCAGGGCTTCTTCCCATTTTCCTTTATACAGGTTGATGCGGGTTAAAAATGCATTGATACTGGCAAATGAAAAACGATATGGTGTCCGGGGAATATACGCCCGGCCTTCCTGCATGAATGATAAACCTTCCGCAAGGTCTTTATCAATCTGATCATAGACCTGTTTTACAGAGGCACGGTTATATAAAGAACGATTGTCTTTAGGCACTTCGGTAATTAAAGGCACTCCGAGATTGGTTTCATTGTTCGCTTCGTTATAATGCAGGGAAAAAAGGTTGACCAAAGAGAAGTAACTATAAGCCCGTAAAATCAGCGCCTCCCCTAAAATAGCCTTCTTTCTGGCTTCATCTCCAGACGCAGTTGCAATTTCCTCAATTACAGTATTTGCTTCATAAATTTTTCTGTAATAATGAGAATAGGCATGGGTAGGCGTGGCAACAGCTATTGCGTCAGAAAATTCATCCTCCCACATATAAATCGGCAAATAAGTCGCAGCATTACTGGCCTGCATGGTGGATGCGTAATGATGGAAATTATCTGTCATGATTTCTGTAAACATATCTGCACGTACCGGATATGCGTTTGCAACAACCAGGTCCAGATCATCAAGGTTATTCAATGCAATACGATTATCGTAAGGAGCCTCTAAAAAATCTTTACATGAACTGAATAACCCAACGACTAGTGCTATGGTTATAATGTTAATTATCTTCTTCATCTGCTATACTGCTTAAAATCCTAAGGTTAAACGCATGGTGTACGATTTTGGGTTTGGCAATGACGTTCCCCCATTAATATACAGGTCCGGGTCAACACCTCTTAACCTTCCGCTCGACCAATAATAAATGTTATTGGCCGACAACATGATGCGGGCATTTTTCACCGCAGGCCAGTTTCTGTGAACCGCTTTTCCAACGTCATAAGTTAATAAGATCTCACTGATCCGCAGGTTGCCGGCACTGGCTGCACGGAAGTCGCTTCTGTTATATGCCACTTCGTCCATATTACTTAAGGTATTAAGGTATACACGTTGAATCGTGCTTAATAATCCCGGGACATTCGTATAATTCTCATCACCGATGGTTTGCCATCTGAAGTTCAAATCTCCGGATTTAGAACCCGAATCATCATAATTTCGCGCTGCCAATGGTTGCGAAAACACCTTATGCCCATATGAATAGGTCAGGAAAGCACGGAATTCAAAACCTTTATATTGGAATGAGTTTGCAATAGACCCTGTTCCTAACGGTTGCCTGCTGCCTATATAACTGACTAACGACCTGTCGCGCTCGGCGGCCACAATACCATTCCTCACTCCGTCTTCCCCATTAAACATAGGCCTTCCTTCAGTGTTCAATGCGGCAAAATTAAAACCAAATAACCCTTCAAGCGGATACCCTTCCAAAGGATAGCCCAAAGGATTGGTTACCTGAGACAACAGGGAAGACTGTAATTCGCCGAAGACCAGCCGGTTCTTAACATAACCATAAATCAGGTTCAGATCCCAATGGAAATCTTGTTTATTCAAGAGATTTCTGATCCCCAGCGTGATATCAACTCCTTTGTTCGTCATGTCGCCAAAGTTGATCCGCTTGGACGCAAACCCCTCTTCCTGAGCAATGTTAAATGGAATCACTAAATCTTTATTTTTTCGCGAATAGTACTCTGCCGTCAATGTAAGCCTTTTGAATAAGCTTAGATCAAAGCCGACATTCGTTGTATAATCTTTCTCCCAGTTCAGTTGGTATAGCTCCGGATCTGTGATATTAATACCTTTGGCACTGTTTACGGCATCAAGACGGACCAAATTTATAATGGAAGCGTTACGCATGGGCGACGTCTCAAAGCTATTTCCACGCAAAGCATAACTTCCACGCAATTTAAAGTAATCAACATGCCGGGCAAAACCCATGGTTTTGAAGAAGTTTTCCCGGTCAACATTCCAGGCTAACCCTATGCCGTAATTAGGTAAAAATTTTGAACGGGTCATCTGGCCAAACATATTGCTGCCATCTACACGTCCGCTCAAATCCAGGTTATATTTATCTCTGAACGTGTACTGGATGTTGGCATAGAAACCCGCTTGTCTTCTGCGCTGAAAATTTTCTATATAAGTACGATCATCCATGTTGACGGCCCTGATCATAGCCAGCCGGGAAGGCGCAATGATCCGTCCTCCATAATATAAGTATCCTGTAGCTTTGGAATACTCCCGTTCGACAAGAGTTTCTTCCACTTCCGCTCCCACCAGGGCGTCTATGCGGTGCTGATCAAATCTCTGGTTGAACGACAATTGGTTCCTTGCACTCCAGAATGACTGCCAGGTGTTCCATACATATAAAAATCCTCCCTCCGGCAATATTGTTTCCCTGTATCCATTCGGATTATTTGGATCTAAGTATAATAATGAGTTCTGAGTTCTTAATACATCGTTGTAATCTACACGGTAAGCATTCGCCATGTTTGATCTTTCCGTAACAGTGTGGTTGATGCGACTCACATTTTTGCGTAATGCATATGTTCCATCATACCTCAAATTTTTGAGAATCTGAAAAGAGGGTTTAAGTATGAGCCTTATCTCCTGCGCCTTTATCTCATTGAAGTTCTCGTTTAACTCTTCCAGGATGTTAAATGGCGCAAGGTTTTCAGTATAATACTTATAAGAGCCATCTGTATTGTAGGGATACATAGCCCTGCTTGTATTCATGGCATATAAAAAAGGATTAATCTCAAAACTTCGGGTCACTTCATAATAATTACTGCTGCTTAGGTCGGCAGATTCACTTGTTCCGGGAGTTTTTTGATTACGCATGCTCCAGTTCAGGTTGACATCGAGGTTCAGCTTAGATGTTATATTGAAAACGGTCCGTAAGTCTGTTGTATATCTTTCCGCTCCGAAACCGATTGCCTGCCCGTCGTCGTTTGCATAACTGCCCGACACATAATAGGTATGTTTATCACCTCCGCCAGAGAATGACAAGCTGTGCTCCTGCAATACATTATTACGGAAAAGGACATCGAACCAATCCGTATTGGCCTTTGCCGATCTGTTTAATTCGGCGTATGCTTCATCCAGCGTGTAATTACGCAGGGCGAGCTGTTTATACGTCTCTGTAAAAGCGCCGGTATAAGTAGGCCAATTGGCATTAGACAGGTACCCTCTGTCGTACATCTCTTTGTACAATTGCATTTCCTGAGCGGAGTTCATTAAATTGAACTCTGCAATATTGGGCTTTATACCTACAGAGAAAGCTGTACTGAGATTGATGTTTTTAGAATTGAAGGATCCCTTTTTCGTAGTAATGGAGATCACGCCGTTGGCAGCGCGTGTACCATACAAGGCCGTTGCAGCGCCGTCCTTAAGTATCTGTATATCTTCTATATCCTGAGCGTTAAGCCCTGCAATAGCTGATCCCAATACAGATGCCGGGTCGCCGGAATACAACTGGTTTACTGCAACATTCGCAGGCGATGTAATCGGGACGCCATTAATTACGTACAGGGGCTCCTGATTTGCACTTATAGAGGAGTTTCCACGGATCCTGATCTTTGGGGTAGATCCGAATGTTCCCGATGTATTTTGTACAGATACACCGGCTGCAGCCCCCTGGAGCATTCTGGAGACATCCAAAGACCCTGACCTGTCTATGTTTTTCACATCTACCTGACTTACCGAACCGGTAAATTTGCCCTTATCGATTTTTTGGAAACCTGTTATGACGACCTCATTCAGATTCAGGTCTTTGGGTTCTAGTATGATGTTCATAAACGGTGGCTTTGCAGGTACTTCCTGCTTCACATAGCTTAAGTGAGTAAATACTAACAGAGCCCCTTCCTTGTTCACACTGATACTGTATGCCCCGTCGGCAGTCGTGGTGGTTACATTGGATGTGCCCTTCTCGGTTACTGTGACGCCGGCTACCCCTTCCCGGTTCGAATTGACAACTTTTCCCCGCACCTGGATGCCCTGCAGGGATATCTCCGGTCCATTAAGAGTCGCCGGCTGCTCTTTTTCACTGATAACGATGGTTTTATCCTCTATGGTAAACATGAGCGGTTGCCTGTACAGGCACTTCTCCAACACCTTTGCAAGCGGGGCTTTGATAAAGTCGGCATCAACAGACATCTCATTGTTCGCCTCTTTCCCGGACCATAATATACTATAGCCTGTCTGTTTGTTGATCTCATTGAAAACCTCTTTCAAACTCGCATTTTTCTTGACAAAGGTGATCCTCTGCGCGAAGCCTCCCGCACTGGCATGTAAAAAGAAAAATAGCCATAAAAAGGTAGTGAGTTTCATAACCAACAAGAATTTGACAATGCAGCCTTGTGGCATACAAAAAAGTCCTGATAAATTTTTATACATTTGAATCGTTTGTTAGTACATTAAGTAATGTTGATCGCACTATTTAATTAAGTCCCTTTCTGAAAGGACAAGGGGCACAGGCAGACACTTTAGACTGGGAGTATGGGGATACTTCCAGTCTTTCTTTTGCCTCTCTGCCCATAAAAACCGGTTAAGGGTATTCGTTCTTTTTCTCCATAGCTGTCAATTAGTTTTTGATTAATTAATTCTCCTGTTTTTATTTATTTGTATACAATTATTTTTTGGCCATCCAATCTAAAACGCACCTGCTTCGTTCGTTCCATCATATCCAGCACTTTTGAAGCATTGCTGAAATGTGTAATGATCCCATTAAAAGTTAAACTTTTTACCGTCTTATCAGCATATTCCACATCCACATCATACCACCGTGATATCTTGCGCATGATACTTTCGAGGCTTTCATTGCTGAAACGAAACATTCCTTCTTTCCAGGCTATTACTTCATCGGTATCTACCCGAACGACATGCATATTAACCGGAGAAAGTACTGCCTGCTGCCCGGGTAATAACATTTGAGATTCATGCGTGGATCGCTGCAACACTTTTACAGAACCTTCCAGAAGAGTCGTCGTAGTAACAGGTTCATCATCGTAGGTATTAATATTAAACTGTGTACCAAGCACTTCAACATCCTGCGTGGCCGTTTGTACAATGAACGGTATTTTAGAGTTGCGGCCGCGCTCTATCGGATTGAGGGACGTGGATGATACCTTCCCATTTTGCCCTCTTCCTGCCACGGCACCTGCTCTATCCCGGCGTTCCGTCAAATTACGATCCCGATCAGGCCTCCACGCAGTGACAATATCAAAAAAACCTTCTCCTCTCAGCTCCACACGCCGTTCATTTTCCGAAAAGTGTACCGGATATTTCAGAGAAGAGGCTGCATTGAGCCACACCGTACTGCCATCGGGCAATATGACCTTGTACTGTCCGCCACGTGGCGTTTCTATCACGTTGTAGATTATTTTATCGCCCTGGTCCTTGATTTTTATGCTTTGAGTTTCATATACCACCTGCCCGTCATCGGTCTTAGTAATTCGGATACCGCTTTCTTCAGCCAGTTTACCATTCGTTGCCTCATCCAGAACAATCTTGCGCCCATCGGCCAGCGTAAGTATCGCTTTGTTGCCTCCCGGTCCTATATCCTTAAAACCAGCCGAGGCTACTGATTTGTCCGGTAGTGATTCCTTACCAATATACAGGAAAGCCCCGAATCCCAGGAAAACCAGCACAATGGCCGCAGCGGCTATACGATACCACATGGCACGCTCCGCACTTTTGTGCAATACACCTCCAATATGACGTTCAAAACGCCATTTGGCTTCCATTAGCTCTGCTTCTGTCAGAGAAACTACGTCATTTTCGCCCAGGTGATGAAACCATTGCCGCAAAAGCGCCAGTTCTTCCGGAGTACATTGCCCATTTTTATATTTTTCAAGAATTTCTTCTGCTTTTTCCATCTTATTACATAGGTACTGTTGCCTTTAATACTCCTAAGACGGTAAACTATGAAGGGATGGGTACATGAAATTAAAAAATATATACAATTTCAGGCCAGATAAAGATAGAGACACAAAAAAATGAACGAAACACAAAGAAAATCGCAATAAATTGCACAAAACACAAAGAGCTATACCATTTCACGCCATGCGGTTTATCGCTGCTATTTCTGGTACGGTGTACTCCGCCTGGCACCCGGGTTTTTGTTTTTCATTTAAAATAATTGCAGCATGGATCACATACCGCTCAGACCAGGCAAAGAGGTAATAGATATCAGCAAGAAAGAATAATTAATGGCAGAAAAACAAGTAAAGCCATGCAAAAACTCCCAACCGCAACCGCAGCACCCGCAAAGCCCGCTTAATCTGTGTAGCAACGGTATGTTCGGAAATATCCAGCAATTGTGCGATTTCCCTATGACTCAGACGGTCCCTGCGACTTAGCTCAAAAATTTCTCTCATACGTGGGGGCAACGATTGGATCTCCTTCTCAATTAGCCTTTTGATCTCTTTTTCGTGGACCATAGAATCTGATGACAGGCCTTCATTTTGCTCCATGAAGCTCTGTAGTGAGGTAAGGTATTTAGCCTCCACTTTTCTATGAGCAAAAAGGTCGAAAGATCTGTTACGGACAGCCGTATAAAGATAAGAAGCGAACGAAGAATGCAATGTTAACTCAGTCCGTTTATGCCACAACATCGTCAATACTTCCTGCACCACATCTTCCGACTCCTGCTTATCCTGTAGTTTTTTATGCGCATATATATACAACAAGGTATGGTAGCGATGATATATTTCGGTAAAAGCTCCAACATCTCCCCTTTTCAAAAACTCCGCAAGCTCATTGTCTTCCAGTTCGCCATAAACAACCATGAATTACGGAATTAATTTAACAAAAAAAAATTTCTCTCCCCAAAATGGATTAAATAACATCTAAAAAGACAAAATAAATCCATAGTGAGCGAATTTAGCAGAATCGACACTAAAAAACAAACGAAACAACAAACATCAGGATTTCCTGCCAAAGAAAACTCCAATAAACCTTTTCCATGATTTACTATCTGGCATCTGCTTCCATATTGGCAGGGATAGGCTTTATAATATGGTATCGGATATGCCTGATGTTATATTTAAGCGGATAACAATTGTTACTGCCGGGGCTTATTTATTTTTCCAGCTTCTTTAAAAAACGATTGCCTGTGCACTGCACCTTGCATCAGCTTTTTTTTCCATCCAGGCAAAGACGTTCTCTAAATTGTAACAGCAACAAAAACTGCCACATTTCTGATAACATTTAAGCTTTAAAGATGTTAAGAACCGAATGAAGATTATTAGTTCGTTTATTTATTCACTGTCTGTAATAATAATCCTGTTATCCGGATGCACTAATTCGTCGCAAACGAAACTAAAGGACAGCAAAACTCCCGGGTTGAACTATGATACTGTACTGTATACTATTAAAACCATTACAAAGAATGATCCCGGCTGCGACAGTTCTAAAGATAAACACTGCCAGATCATCAATATAAAATATCATGTTTTCGATGGACATCCGGTTTTAAACGACTCGATCCGCTCGGAGCTTCTTGCTGTTTACCCGTTCAGGCAGCCGGGATCGCCTGCCCCTGCTTCCATTGAAGAACAGGCCGGGGAATTTATGAAGAAATATGAAGAGTTTAAAAAGGAACCGTATTCTGGGGGAAGGAAGTATGAATTAATTGCCTCTACCAAACTGCTGGCAGAGGCAGGCAACCTGCTTACCCTGCAGTTAGACGCTTATACTTATAGCGGGGGAGCTCATGGAGCTTCATTTACACAATTTTTTAATTATGATATCGCGAACAAAAAAATGTTTTTCCTGAAAGATGTTATAAAAGAAAACTACAAGGATTCTTTAGTGAATGTTGCTGAGATTATATTTAAAAAGAATGAAGGATTACAACCAGGATAGTCTTTAAAGCCGGATGCGTATTTTTTTGAGCACAACAGATTTAGCCTCGCCAACAATTATGTTTTTACACCACAGGGAATTATGTTCTTATACAACCAATACGAAATAAAACCCTACGCTGCCGGACAAACAGAGCTGATCGTCCCATATAATGAAATAAAGCACCTGCTTAAAACGGGGACTGTTATTCAACAATTTTTAAAATAGCAGGAGAACGTTTTATATGCTGCCTTGGTCTCAAAATTTAAGGAGACGATTTTAAAGAAAACAAAAGCGTACCGAATCCCGGATTATCTGCATTAAATCCTGCTTTTTCCGGCGAGAGTTTATTAACAGCCTGCTTTGTAATCAGTGACTAAACCAGCCCGGTTTGCATAATGATTTAAAACCATTTCATAGATAGATCTTAAATAAAGCGCCTCATTAACCGAATAATTAAAGAATTCGTATTGTTTGATGGTTTTAGCCAGCGCGGTGCTCCATAGAAAATCCGCGTGGATCAGGATCATCCAGCCTTCGGGACGATGCATCACGCTGTCCTTTTCAATTTCTACACTAAAGACCTGACCCGGCGACATAAAGAATAGTACACCCTCGTCGAAATCGCTGGCCTGCTGACCATATTTAAATTTAGCGTTCTTCACCCTTTTCATCGAGATCGAATAAAAATCATAGATCAAACTGAACCCGCCTTCGGCAAGGGGTCTGTTCAGGTCGTCCATGTGCACCAGGCTGATCTGCGGGTGCGCCGGTTTAGACAAGCCAGTGGCCCGGTGATATTCAATGATCGTATGAAAACGGAAAAGCTGTTGACTATTCATAGCTAGGATAGAAATACAATCATTCAATATTCAACCCGGGCCAACGTATAGTCTATTATACGGCACGATCAGTAGTGTAAGTTGCAGAAGATGTGACAGGCCAAGAGGAAAGTTTTCGATGTAATAATAGATTAAAAATTTTATACCAAATGTTACCATATTGGTAACATTTGGTATATTTGTACAAGCGATGCGAGTGATAGCAGTAAAAACTTTAAAAGATTATTCCGCTGATCATCATCAAGCTGAACAAGCTTTGTTCAGTTGGTATGAAGAAGCCTCAGCAGCATTCTGGAATAGTCCGAATGAATTAAAGGCCCAGTATCGGAATGCTTCCATACTTACGAATAAAAGGGTTGTTTTCAATATCCATGGCAATAGCCATCGCTTAATTGTGGATATTGAATATAGACTAAAAATCGTATTTATAGTTTGGTTTGGTACGCACAAACAGTATGATCAAATAGATGCTAAAACAATAAATTATGTTAAAGCCAATTAAAACAGAAGAACAATATAATGATGCTTTAGCTCACGTTTATGAGCTCATGCAAACTGATATAAAAGAAGGCTCAGTTGCATCAGACGAACTAGAGGTGCTCAGTATTCTAATTAAAGAGTATGAATTGGTACATCACCCGATACCATCTCCGAATCCATTAGAAGCTATCAAATTCAGGCTTGATCAGATGGGTATTTCCGAAAAAGAATTGGGCGGCATTTTGGGCTACCGCTCCCGTAAATCTGAAATCCTTTCGGGGAAACGAAAATTGAGCCTGTCTATGATTCGCAAGCTTAATGAGATTTTGCATATTCCTGCTAAGGTGTTAATTCAGGCTTATTGATTAGTTGTAGGTCTTAATACCATCAGATCATCATTCATAAAGATAATATTATTTAATAAAATCCGGAGTTTCAAACACCGCCAGCTTTTTGTTCGGCAAGTCTTTCTCTTCGTTTATTGCTTAAATATTTTCTTACAGGGATATCGTAAACTACCATTACCAGATATGCTGCACCAACCAGCAGAATTACCCCGGCTATGATGATGAAGGCCAATTGCAGAGTACCTGGCTTATGACTGATGTAATAATTGCCGAACATCCATAACACGGCATAATGTGTCATGTACAATGGGTAAGAGATCTTTCCCGAAAATATACAAACCTTTTTTGATACCAGTAACAGTGCTGTAAGCGAATATTTTCCCGGATAGGGCTCCATATTTGCCGCCTGCTTCCTTCAGATTCGCAGTCGCCCGCGACACCCTTGCTCTTGGCTAACCCTTCCTTCTGCAAAGTGGGTTCGGGACTTGCACCCTATAGCTGATTGCCATGCCCGGCACACCAAAAAAACAGGCAAGGATACAATCCTCCGCCTGTTTTTCACCAATTGTTTTTTAGAAAATATCTTATTTCTTATTCATTTCATAGGCCGCCTTCGCTTCAATCATCATACAGGCGCTTGCCTGTGCTGTAAGCTGGGCTTCGCCCACAGGCGGTTGGTTCCATCCGGAACCAAACAGAAGAGTTTGCGGATAGGAGCCCTGTTCCCACAAGATGCCTGCATTGTTGTTGAAGAACGCAACAAATTTCTGTTTGTAAGCACTGTTCAAATCGTCGAGTTGTATGAGGGTCAGATAATAACGCATAAAAATACCTTTAAATAGTGCATTGTCGCCGGTACCCTCATCCCTCAAAATATTATTGCTGGTATTTATACACTTGGTAATTGTGTAGGTAGCAGCTTTTTGAGCGTCGTTCAGGTATGCATTATCAGAAGTTATTTTGTATAACTCTACAGCAGCTCCTAAAAATGTCCCCTCGTTGTACGTCAGGGTGGTTTGATCTACTGTATTCGACTGTCCGTTGATATTATCATAAACGGCTCCGGTGGCTCTTTCAAACAAGGTATTTTTCTCCCAATCGTAGATCCTGATGGCCCAGTTCTTATACGATTCATCTTTTGTTACATTGTATAAACGGGCTGCCAGAAGACTGGCTGGACCATTGGAACAAGCGTTTTTACTATATACCTTATCTTTTACCCAGGCAATGCCCCCGTCGGCATACTGATCGTTCCAGCCATTCGCTATATCCGTCCACAGCTCTTTTACTGTAGTAAGATATTTCTCTTCGCCGGTAACATTGTATAACCTTAGGATGGTAAGGGCATTCCACTCCATGTCATCATAAAAA
>JAATFW010000239.1 GCA_015654985.1 Sphingobacteriales bacterium
ATAAAATTGTGAAACTGAGTCGTATTACCGGAGCTGACAGATTTCGCTTAGGGAATTATTACTCATTTATCGGAGATGACATCAGGAGTAATAATCCTAAAATAGTTAAAAATCCAAATCAGTAACATACAATAGATTTTTTATCGTTATGAAAATTAGAATTTATTATATTATAATATCCGGTCTTTTAATCTTTTTTGCTTCCTGCAAGAAAGATAATTATGGAGCACCCGGATCAACCCTTAAGGGCCGCATCGTATATAACGGGGACCCAATAAATGTTCAGTATGACCAGGTTAATTTCGAATTGTGGCAGCCGGGATTTGGAAAGCTTGCACCTATTAACGTTACCATTTCTCAGGATGGCTCCTATTCAGCTTTGCTATTTGACGGAAACTATAAACTGGTCTTTTCTGATGGACAAGGCCCTTTTATGTGGAAAAAGAATGCCCAGGGCAATCCGGATACCCTTGCCGTTACGGTTAAGGGAGATCAGACTCTCGATCTGGAAGTAACTCCTTATTATATGGTAAGAAATACTTCTTTCTCGGCTTCCGCAGGTAAGGTTTCAGCTTCCTGTAAACTGGAAAAGATTATTACTGATATAAATGCGAAGAATATTGAGCGGGTGACCCTTTATATTAATAAGACTCAATTTGTATCAGGATCTGATTATATAAGTCTTACGGATTTAGACGGCAGTGCAATTACGGATTTGAATAGTATTTCGTTAATTGCTGATATACCCGCAATAACACCAACTCAGAATTATGTGTTTGCCCGCGTTGGAGTGAAGATCTCAGGAGTAGAAGATATGCTTTTTTCGGATGTGGTAAAAGTGCAGCTCTGATAAAGTACAGGTGTTTGCATTTGTACCCTTTTTGTTAAAATTAATGTTTTTGTAACCGGAAACAGTTTTAACAAGGCTTTGTAACTAGGGAACGAGGCTGTATCATTGATAAAATGATCAGCCTCTTTTTATAGTGGCCTAAGCAGGCGGTTCTGGCATCAGGTCTTCATCGGCTGCAACACGTTGGGCATAGTTCCGGATTTAAAAGCAGGAGCGGACGTAGTTCGGGCCGCCACGTACATGGCAGGCTTCGGTAATGGTTCAATATGGATTGCGTTGATCACTTCGTTGACAACTCTTACGGTTACGGGAGTTTATCGGTATCTCATCTTCCTTTGAAGAATAGTTTTTCGAATTAAATACAAGAAAATCAGGAAGTTAAAATAAACAGGCCATCGTGCCGATACAGGCTGGCATTATCATTGCTTTAGTTTACACGCCCTGAGTAGTAAAGACTTATTGAAGGGATTGGTTTATAATCAGGAATATACTATGGAAACAATACAGCATCTGCGGAGATTAGGAGACGAGGCAATAAATATGGAGTCTTTGTATTTAAGTTTAAAAATTGAGAAAGCTTTGAGCGGTGATGGTTTTAAAAAAGATCGTCTGCTTGCCCAGGCTGAATATCTTTGGAAAGAGATACGGTCTGAGTATTACAGTTTTCTGGATTTTTTACAAAAAAGAAATTATGCAGCAGCATAAGGGTTGATGACAGTTACATCAACCCAAATTTTAGTCCAGCAAAAAAGGTTACCGGCCTTTGAGTACCGTAAATATAGTTGCTATCTCTGCTTTTGCCTGTATCAAAGTCAGTCTGATACTGATCTAAGATATTTTGAACACCGGCATAGATCTGCCCTTGTGATTATCTGGAATGTTATGAAATACCGGGACTGGAAACTAACTGAACTCCTTTACTGCTTCGCCGAGGTTGTATACTGTGGTAAGGTTACCTAATTCTGAAGTAATAACAGAACTGGCTGCCGCACTGCGGTATCCTGCGGCACAATGAACTACTACTGGTTTGCTGGTTGGAATTTCCTTTATTCTGTGTCTTAACTCAGGCAGCGGGATAGAAATGCTGTTTTTAAAGAGCTTTTTTTCGTTTACTTCCTGCTGATTTCTTACATCAATAATGGTATAGTTATCCTCATTATCCTTAAAGTCGTTTAGGTTAAGAACAGGATCCTGCACACGGGCATCCGTTATAATAAAAGCCTCTTTAATTAATTCTTCATATCCTATAGAGGCGGTGCGCCAGATCATTCTGTTTAGTTGTTCTGTACTGGCAGCGGCAAGGTAAAATGATTCATCCGGCCGGATGATGGTGCCCAGCCAGGTTTCGAATTTATCGCCTTCCATAATGTTGACAGAGTGGGGAAGATGCCCTTTCATGAAAACGCTGTTTGGCCTTACATCCACAATCCATGTTCCTTTGCCGTCTCCTGCGGGAGAAGTTTTACTGATCTTTACTTTAGAGGTGCTTTCTCCGAATGAAGGAGCTCCTTTAATGTTCAAATCAACATCGTATGGAAAGTAGGATGGTATAAAAGGAAGATCAGAAGTAAGCTGTGAAATAAACTGTTCGGGCGTCAACTGCAGGAGCGCCCAGTTGCCGGCTTTTTCATTCCCGATCGTACTGCTTTTTTTATCAGAAAGAGATTTTCCGCAGAGGGTACCGGCTCCATGAGAAGGATATACAGTAACGTCGTCTTCCAGCTTCATGAGTTTATCCCTTAAGGAAGAGTACATTCTGGCTGCCAGTTCTTCGCGCCGGGCAGTAGCATCTTTTTGTGTTTCACGAAGATCGGGGCGCCCGATATCTCCGATAAATAAAGTATCACCGGTAAATACTGCTTTATTACTGCCATTATGTTCCAGTACTATGGAGATACTGTCGTTAGAGTGCCCGGGAGTATTAAGGGCTTTTAATTTTATTTTACCTGCTACAATCACGTCGCCTTCGTCAAAAGGGCTGAATGGATAGCAGGGTTTCAGGTGTTTAGATGCGTATATTTTAGCCCCTGTTGTTTTATGAATTTCGAGATGGCTGCTTACAAAGTCGGCATGAGAGTGGGTTTCAATAACGGCTGTTATCTGTGCCTGGTGTTGGCGGGCATAATCGTAATAAGGGGCAGGATTGCGCGAGGGATCAATCAGAATAACCTTTTGTTCGCATTCGCTCAATACCGCGTAACTGTAGTGGGAGAGATGTTTGTCTTCAAACTGTTCTATCTTCATTAATGGTGTTTTGTTTTCACGTAATGATACAAAAGTAGTTGGAAAATTACATAAAGAGGACAGGTTAATGTCCTTTTGTTGTAAATAATACAGATCTTTTCTGCCATATTTTCTGTGTCAGAAAATGAAAAAATGACAGCGTCAGCCTGTAGCAGAAATAACAAAAACCGGTTTTATGAACGATCACCAAAAGACCGGAAAAACTGTTAAATAATTTGGTTTCTACTATACGTTTTGGCATTTAGTTTGAAATGTTCAAATCGCTTGTCTAATGACAGACGAGCCAAAAATAAATTTAAGGAGGACTTAAATATGTCACTGGTTAAATTTAACAATGGAAAAAGCAGTAATGCATTGATCCCAGGGATCGATGACATTTTTGAATCATTTTTTAATGATTCTTTCTTATCAGACAGGATGATTTCCAGGGTTCCTGCTGTAAACATCTGTGAAACAGATGGAGAATATCATATTGAACTGGCGGCTCCGGGCCTGAAAAAAGAGGATTTTAAAATTGAGCTGGACAGGAATATGCTTTCGATCTCTGTAGAGCAGAAATCTGAAAACACAGAGAACAACAAGAAGTATAATAAGCGTGAATTCAATTACACTTCTTTTGTACGGTCATTTGCCTTGCCAGACAGTGCCGATGACGCTCATATTGAAGCAGAATATAAAAATGGAGTACTGAATATTAATGTTGCTAAAAAAGAGGAAGCAAAGACTGCCTCCCGGCAGATAGAGATTAAATAAAATTATCTGTTGAACTTTTTAAAAAGGCTGTTTCCTGTTTCAGGTTACAGCCTTTTTTGTTTCGGGTAATAGTGCCTGCTCAATTGCAGGCCGGTAATTAACAATATCATCACATAAATAACATGCTGGTATAATATCAAAAGCCGATCTTGCATAAATAAAAGGAATAATATGAAGATCAGTTTAAATCCGATGGCATTTATTTACTATCTCAGGATCCGAATTTTCAGAGCGGAAATGAGATCTTTCTTCTTACATTAAGGGCTTTATGGTTAAGATTCTATATGCAGTCCAGGGCACAGGAAATGGACATTTAAGCCGTGCTATGGATGTGGTGCCCTGCCTAGAGAACCATGGAATTGTTGATGTGCTGGTAAGTGGTATCCAGGGTGATCTTGATTTACCCTTTCCCGTGAAATACAAAGTGAGGGGCTTAAGTTTTATTTTCGGGAAATCAGGAGGTGTAAACCTCTGGAAAACCATTATAAAGGCAAATCTCCGTAAGCTGGCCAAAAGCATTAATTCTCTTCCGGTTGATGAGTACGATCTGGTGATCAACGATTTTGAGCCGGTTTCGGCATGGGCATGTTATTTGAAAAACAAGCCATGTATAGCTTTAAGTCACCAGGCCGCTGTATTGTCGCCTAATTCTCCAAAGCCGGAGCATACCGATATGATCGGTAAGCTGGTGCTGAATAATTATGCCCCGGCAAGTTCGGCTTATGGTTTCCATTTCGATTCATATGATCAAAATATCTTTACCCCTGTGATCCGGCAGCAGGTGAGGGAACAGCAGGTAACAGATAAGGGCCATTATACCGTATACCTTCCTGCATATGATGATGAACGGTTAATTACACAACTTTCGGCTTATAAAGATGTAAAATGGGAGGTGTTTTCAAAACACAACAAGAAGCCGAAAGATCTAAAAAATATAAGTATTAAACCTATAAGCGGAGATAAATTTATAAAGAGCATGGCTGCGTCTTCGGGCGTATTATGCGGGGCAGGGTTTGAAACCCCGGCGGAAGCTTTATATTTGGGTAAAAAACTGCTCGTTATCCCTATGAAAAACCAGTATGAACAACATCTGAATGCCGCGGCTTTAAAAGAGAAAGGGGTCACGGTAGTTAAAAGCCTGAAGGAAAAACATCAGCATATTATTGCCGGCTGGCTTGAAAACGGAAAAGAAATTCCGGTAGATTTTCGCGACCGCACTCAGGAAATTGTAAAAATGATCGTAGAAAAGCATCTTTATGAAGTACCTGAGAAGTGGACTATTGACAATCAGTTTTAAAATACCTAAACTTATAATTTCATAATTATAAATGGATTACGAAGGGCAGGAACTGCATAAGGAATTATTTGGCCGGGATTTTAAGTGGGGCATATCAACGGCAGCCTTTCAGATTGAGGGAAATTGTGATGCTGACGGCAAAGGCCCGTCTATCTGGGATGTTTTCTCAGGCAGAAAGGGCAAAATACGCGATGGGCATCACGCCAATACAGCCTGCGACTTTTATAATTGTTACCAGCAGGATATTGCGCTTGTACGGAGGCTCAATATCCCTAACTTCCGTTTTTCGGTGTCGTGGCCAAGGGTACTTCCATCGGGTACCGGAGTGGTAAACCGTAAGGGAATTGACTTTTATGACCGCGTAATTGATCATTGCCTTGAGAATGATATTGATCCATGGATAACATTGTATCACTGGGATTTACCGCAGGCGCTTGAGGAGAAAGGCGGCTGGACTAACCGCGATATTGTTTCGTGGTTTTCGGAGTATGCTGAAGTTTGCGCCCGGCATTTCGGCGACAGGGTACACCATTGGATGGTGATGAATGAACCGATGGTTTTTACCGGTGCCGGATATTTTCTTGGAATACACGCCCCGGGACGGACCGGCTTAAATAATTTCATCCCTGCCATTCATCATGCTGTAC
>JAATFW010000217.1 GCA_015654985.1 Sphingobacteriales bacterium
CGAGCAGCAGATTAAGGCCCATATGCATAGCCATTGACCAAATAGCTATATTTGTCAATTCTATAAGTATGGGCTCTGTTGTGTTGCGTTCAAGCGTCTGGCGGTGCTAGGGTTGCGCACTCGGAGTCCAACTTATAGATTCTCTCGCAACGAGCTCTTTCTTTTAAGAGCGATGAAAGCACTAACAAGAAAACAACTTTTGAAGAATCTTATATGCGCACCAGAATAGCGCCGAAGTGGGATATTTAAATATCCTTTCTCTTTTAGGCACGGGGGCCCCAATAATTGCCTGTAAAGACTTTTCCAAATAATTGAATATGAAATACTCAAAACTTTACAGAAATGAAGCTTACCAAAAGCTACAGGGAGATCCTTTGTGTCTTCACCTCACTATTTATATCACCTCAGAATCTCATTCCGACACACAATAAATCGGATACCTGCCATCATACAAAAAGGATACTTTCCCATTTTATTGTCTTCCTTATTATCTCTTTCTCTCCATTTATGATCAGCCTTGCTCAACAATCAGGAGCTATCAAAAATGAACCTAACAAGCCTGTTGATCTAACGGCAATAGGCCTCCAAATCGGCCAACAGGTTCCGGATATTTCCATTTCCAACATTCATAACTATAAAAGCACTTCCGCCCGAGTTTCCGATTTCCGCGGCAAACTGCTCATCCTCGATTTCTGGGCTACCTGGTGCAGCCCCTGCGTTGCCATGATCCCTAAGATGGACAGCCTGCAAAAGGAGTTCGGGGATAAAGTTCAATTCCTTTCGGTAACCTATCAGAAGGAAAGCGAAGTGCTGCCGTTTCTTGAAAAGTTCGAGAAGCAGCAAGGGAGGCATTTCAGCTTGCCGAATATAATTGCCGATACCGTCCTTCATAAACTGTTTCCTCATGTTTATCTTCCTCATTATATATGGATAGACGGAAATGGCATCGTAAAAGCAATTACTGAATATAAGGATATAAATGCAGAAAACATTTCAAAGGCTCTAAACGCCCAAGTGACTCTCGCTGAAAAGAAAGATACCAGAATACCTTACGACAGCAACAAACCTCTTTTGGTTAATGGCAATGGAGGCGATGGCAGCAATCTTATCTATCATTCTGTTTTTACAGGGTATATAAACGGGCTTTCCCCGAGCTACGCCTTTTCTTCTGCAGGCCAACCAGGTCCCGGGAAGATCACTGCGCGAAATCTTACTATGCTGCAACTCTTCCGCCTGGCTTATGGAGGAAATGATAACTATTTCGGCTTGAATAAATTAATTCTGGAAACGAAAGATAGCAGCCTGCTTAAATCAAAGGCCATAGGAGCGGCCTATCTTCAATGGCTCAGTCAGAATAATGCCTTTAATTACGAATTAATAACGCCGGACTTTTTAAATCAACAGATATTTAAAATTATGCAGGATGAGCTATCAAAACTCTTCCCTGGTTACACGGCATCCGTTGAGAATAGAAAGATTAAGTGCCTCGTTCTGAAGAGGACCTCCAAAGCCGACAAGCTGAAATCGCGCGGAGGAAAGGTAGTCAACAATATTACCGGTCTAAATTGCCGGATGCAGAACAGCTATCTCGGCGTATTGGTTGTCCGTTTAAATGTACTCTTTATGCAAAACTCGCCGTATCCCATTGTTGACGGAACTGGTTATAAAGGCCCTGCCGACCTCGATATTGACGCCAATCTTTCCAACGTCCGGGATGTAAACCGGGAACTGGCTAAATACGACCTTCAACTGGTGGTAGATGACTACAAAACAGATGTACTTGTTGTAAAAGACCGCGCGGCTACGTTGCCGGAACTATAATCCGCATCCTCTCTTATTTATCCTTTAATTATGAACAGAATTCTATTTTTTATACTCCTTTTTGTATTACCGGCAGCAGTAAGAGTAACTGCACAGATAGCGGTAAAGGGAAGAGTGGTCTCCTCCACAGATAATAGTCCGCTCAGCGGTGCTGCAATAAAAATTAAAAGACAAAGCATAGGCGTTTCAAGCAATGCAGACGGTAGTTTTAGTTTAAACGTTAAGCCGTCGGATACGCTCATTGTTTCTTATACCGGCTATCACACCCTTCAAATAATTCCTTTGCTAAGCGGAAACCTGGTTGTCCGCCTTGATCCCTTAACTACCAGCCTTGAAGAAGTGGTTGTGTCAACCGGCTATCAGACTTTACCCAAAGAGCGGGCTACCGGTTCCTTTGTAAAGGTGGACAATGAATTGCTTAACCGAAGCGTTAGTACCGGACTGATCGACAGGTTAAAAGATGTTGTACCGGGCTTAAGCTTTAATCGTCTCGGCAACAGTACGATCAGCATACGGGGACAGAGCACCATTTACGGGAATGCTCAACCATTGATTGTCATCGACAATTTCCCATACGACGGAGATTTACTCGATATCAACCCTAATGACGTGGAAAGTATTACCATCCTGAAGGACGCTGCCGCTGCCTCCATCTGGGGAGCACGCGCGGGAAACGGCGTCATCGTCATTACGACAAAAAGGGGAAGATTGAATACACCTCTCAGGATATCAGCAAACTCAAATGTTACCGCCAGTAGCCGTCCGGATGTTTATTCAGATAACCGGCTTTCCTCTGCCGATTATATTGAGATAGAGAAAAGGCTTTTTAACGAAGGTTATTATGATGCAGCAAGAGCATCGGGGTATCAGCCGCTTACTCCAGTTGTAGAACTGCTTTATCTGAAAGATACCGATCCTTCGAAAGCTGCTGATGCCGATGCGCAAATTGAAGCACTTAAAAGTCAGGACGTGAGAAAGGATTTCGAAAAGTATTTTTATCAAAGGAGCGTTTATCAGCAATATGCCCTGAACCTCAACGGCGGTAGTGCGGCTCACAGCTATTATATTTCGGCAGGACATGACCGGAACCGGGAAAGTCTGGTAAACAACGGCTATAGAAGAACATCCTTCAGCGCTGAAAATACATTCAATTTATTCAGAGACAAACTCAGGATTAACACCGGTATCAACTTTATTTATAGTAGGGACCAGAATGACAATTCAGGGACCTCCGCAATAACCAATGCTACAGCAGGAGGAGCCATTTATCCCTACGCGAAACTTGCCGACGGGGAAGGGAACCCTCTACCGGTAGTAAAGAATTACAGCAACTCGCTGATAGCAGCGGCAGCCGAAGATGGATTGCCCGACTGGAGCTATTCGCCCTTACAGGAAATAAGGATCGCCGATAATCTCTCAAAACGTAAAAATACACGTTTCAATACTGGTCTTATTTATAAGATATGGAACGGATTAAATGCCTCCCTGCAGTATCAGTACCAGGATATATCTTCTACCGGCAGGAACTACTACAGCGAGGAAACATACTTCGCGCGCGATCTGATCAACCGCTTTACGCAGGTAGATGGATCGGCGCTTATCCGGCCGGTACCTTTGGGCGGCATCCTGGGTATGGCGGAACAATCGGCTGTCACCAACATGTTCCGGGGGCAGCTTGATTTCAACCGGCAATTCCTGACCAAACATGAGGTTTCTGTCATAGCCGGTTATGAGGTTCGGGAGACAAAAACGGATGATCGCAGCTACCGTTACTATGGCTACGATGCCGAACATGCTACCAGCGGTATTGTGGATTATACTGACATCAATCTTCCTTACTACTATGACAGTTCGCGTAAAGGCCAAATCCCCAATATGGATGCCACCGGATTATATAACGACCGGTACCGCTCTTATTACGCCAATGCTTCTTACACATACGATCACAGAATTACCATATCGGGAAGCGGGCGCATTGATCAAAGCAATCTTTTTGGGGTAAAGACTAATCAAAAGGGGGTGCCCCTATGGTCGACCGGTTTAAGCTGGAATGTCAGCAACGAGAGCTTTTATGATTTGACGTTCCTGCCTTTCATGAAGGTCAGGATGACCTACGGCTATAACGGAAGTGTGAATAAATCTGTTTCGGCATATACCACAGCATCGCTTACCGGCCTGAACCTTTACCAGCTTCCTTATGCTACGATTATCAATCCCCCTAATCCTGAACTTAAATGGGAACGGGTGAAAGTATTGAACGCTGGCATTGACTTTGGTACGAAGGGAGAACGTCTGACCGGTTCACTCGAGTATTATCATAAGCAAGGTATAGATCTCATAGGAGACACCCCTTTTCCCCCTTCTTCAGGGATCACCTTGTTCCGCGGAAATACTGCCGGTACTTCAGGAAATGGTGTGGATATCAGTCTGAGCAGTAAAAATACGACCGGCGTGCTGAGATGGAATACGGATGTTATATTCAGCCATATTAATGAAAAGATCACCAATTATAAGATGACGGCTTCTGTTTACAATTACATTCAGTCAGGATTATATGTTCCGCTCGAAGGCCGGCCGCTCTACGCGCTTTACAGTTATCAGTGGGCCGGACTTGATCCTTCATCCGGTGATCCCCAGGGTTACTTAAACGGAACCGTCAGCAAAGACTACGCCGCCATTCTCAACGCTGTTACTCCTCAGAACATGATCTTTAACGGATCGTTACGACCAACCACCTTTGGCTCTGTAAGAAATTCCTTCAGTTACAAAGGCTTAGATCTGTCATTCAACATCGTATATCGCCTTGGTTATTATTACAGGAAAAACTCGGTGAGCTATGGCAATAATTACGGTTTGTCTTCTAACAACGGTGATTATACCCTTCGTTGGCAGAAACCTGGCGATGAGGCCCAAACGACAGTTCCGTCTATTCCAGCAACTGCAAATAATAACCGGGACATGTTCTATCGGTATTCTGAAGTTCTTGCAGATAAAGCGGATAACATTCGCCTTCAGGACATCCGGGCAGGGTACACGCTTAACAAGGAACAAGGCAGGAAACTTCCGTTTAAATCAGCTGAGATCTACGCCTATGCCAACAACATCGGTCTGATCTGGAAAGCTACCAGGTTTGGTATGGACCCTGAAAATCAGCGGTTCAACCTGCCCTTTACTTTTTCTCTGGGATTGAAACTTACTATGAATTAGAAATTATTATGAAAAAGTCATTTAGATCTGAATATATTACGATTGTACTGCTTTTCGTTTTCTTACTTTCTTCCTGTGAAAAAGGTTTTCTGGATGAAAAGCCCGACCAGAGCCTTGTGGTTCCGACTACGCTTTCGGATATGCAGGCGTTGCTCGACAATGTGGCGATCATGAATTACGGTGCCGGGCTTCCAATTTTAGCGAGTGATGACTATACGGTGAGCCGCTCTACACTGAATTCCTTTTCAACAGCCGCCGAACGAAATGCCTATGTTTGGGCGGCTGATATACACGAAGGCGGGGTAAGCGAGGACTGGAACGCACTTTATCAACAAATCTTTTATGCGAATGTAGTGATGGACGGTCTTCAGAAGGTTGAGGTCAACAGTGCTCAGCAAAGCGAATGGAATAGGTTGATGGGAAGCGCTCTTTTCTTCAGGGCATACGCCTTTTACCAATTAGCAGAAGAATTTGCTGCTCCTTATGATGCTTCTGCAGCAGCTACTCTACCGGGCATTCCGGTAAAGCTTTCTTCCGATGTGAACGAACGGCCGGGAAGAGGTACAATTGCATCTGTATACCAATCGGTTCAAAGTGATTTTACGAAGGCCCTGAATTTGCTGCCGGTCAGGCAGGCTGTTGCAACAAGACCGGGAAGACATGCAGTCTGGGCCTTGTTAGCAAGGATCGATCTGACTATGCAAAATTATAAAGAAGCAAAAAGGTTTGCTGATAGTTGCATCAGTTTCTCTCCGGCGCTCATAGATTTCAATACGCTTTCCACTTCTTCCACACGGCCTATCGCATTGGACAACGCCGAGACCATATTCAACTATTACATGATCGACTATTCTTTTGCAGCTTCTGCCAGCATAAGTATTTCTCCTGAAATTCAGTCTTCTTATGATGACCATGATTTACGAAAGCTTATTTACTTTCGTTCGAGGGGCAATAATGTCTTCAATTTTAAGGGGAATTATACGGGGAACCGATTGTTATTTACCGGCCTTGCTACAGACGAGGTTTATCTGATACGGGCGGAGTGCCTCGCCCGTCTGAACGATATCGGGAGCGCTATGGCCGACTTAAATACTTTGATGAAGATGCGATGGGATAACAAAGCCGTTTTCCCTGGCTTTTCGGCTGAGAATAGCAATGAGGCGCTTCAAAAGATCCTTACGGAACGCAGGAAAGAGCTTATTACAAGAGGAACAAGGTGGAGTGACTTAAGACGTTTGAATCAGGACAGCAGATTTGCGGTTACATTGAGCAGAAGTTTGGATAATGACACTTATGATTTGCCGCCAGGAGATGACAGATATACTTTTCCAATTCCTCAGAATGAGATTAACGGCAGTGGGATTGAGCAAAACCCAAGGTGACGTTAAACCGAACCCGGCAAATCCACTTTTTTAGGATTTGCCGGGTTAAAACCATTCGGCTATTCTTCAGCATACACGCCTAATACAACATTCGAAGGGCTGGCTGTTCCTGGATAGCTGTCATGATCCTGATCATTAGGATTAACACCTTCCGGAAATTCAGCGGTACATGTTGTCTCAGAACTTGTACATCTGTAGTCGCGGATCACACCGCCGCCACTCTGCTGCTGACCGGTAACGTTAACCCACGTACCCGAGTCGTTAGCCCATTTTGGCATCGCCTGCCTTTTAGCCACTTCATGCCGTGCTTCCGCAAAGCCAATTCCGCCAGCCAGGATACAACCTGCAACGCCTAAAAAGGCGGAGGTCTTTGCAGCCTTTACCGCTTTCCCTGCGGCGGCTGCCATTCTTGTTTTTAAGGTTTTCTTTTCCATAACCCTAAACTTGAATTTGGTTTTGCCTTCTGAATTGCCCCTGAAGCCCCTGCAATCCTTCGGGCGGTTAAATATTATTTTGTCTGTTTCCTTTTGCGGGGAGGGCTTTCTTCCCGCCAGATCGCTTCACTCACTGACTGGGTGTTTCCTCCTTTCTTTAATGAACCGATAAATTAACTTATGCAGAGGCACCCACCCGTAATACAGGGACAGGGCCTTATAGCCAAGTGCAACAAACGACAGGTTGAAAAGCACATGAAGCCAGTCAGGCATCTTTTCAAAAAGATTCCCACAGCCGCAGGGGATCCTGCCGAAGGCCCCGGTTGCCGTAAATGTGATATAAAAAGAAAACATCAGAAGCAGCGTACAGGATGCCCATAACCCGCTGATCTGCGTTCTTTTGAGAAAAAGCAGGGGGATCAAAGCAAGTTCGCAAACCGGTACCAGCCAGGCCAGCACATTGGCTACCGGAAGGGGAAATACCTGGTTCCTCATCGACCAGAGGGTTTTATCGTAATTGCCCAGCTTGCTCAGCGAGGCATAGGCCCAGAGAATGGCGATGAGAGCGGCTGCCACCCGGATGATCTTTTTATCTATACCCGAGGTTTTCATATCTGAATTTTATAAAGTAAAGTTAAGCTTGGGAGTTAACTTAAAACGGCTCATATGAACTACTGCATCAGCTTTTTTGAGCTACTAAACAGGTCCAAATGAGCTTCGTTCAGAGTTCATTTGGACCTGTTCTGTAGTCGCTTGAAAGTTGAAACGGAGATTCCCAAATAAGAGGCTTTCTGATTTTGGTTAAGCAGCTCTGTTATTCCAGGATAGGTTTGTTTCATCCAGCCGATCCGCACTTCGGGTGGCTGATGTACCATCATCATGTATTGCCGGTCTATCTGTACTACGGCACGTGCAAATAATTCGGTGATCAGGAATCGCGCATCTGCATGATCTTGCTGTAACGTTTCGATCTTTTCGAGGTTGATAGCCATTACAACCGTGTCTTCAAGAAACACAATCCGGGCACCTGGGTTTGGGCGCGGCAAGAGCGTGCTTCCGGTGATGATGGTGTCTCCAGGTTTCCAGAGATTTACAACTTTCTGATCTTTTCCTTCTTCAATATACCCAATGGCCGAGCCTCTATGCAGGTAAGGGATTTCCCTGTTGCGCACCCCTCTAACGAGCCAGTGATCGTTCTTCCGGAAGTCTGCGAGCCGCACTGCTTCGAAAAAGTCTTTCCGGAACGCCCCAGAGAATACCCTCGTTTTACCCTGCCTTATTAAAAATTCTTCATAGGCTTCTCTCATGTTTGAAGGCCGCTCCTTAACCTGGTTAATACCGGATACGGGCGACAAACTGACCGGTGTAGGTGGAAATGCCTGCACTGCTGCTTACGCCGAATTGTTTTTCAAGTTCGTCGAGCTTGGCACCGAATATATGGATCTCCGAGGGCTTTTCAGGTTTGTCAAGTACGACCGGAAGGCTGTGCGACACGGCAAAACTTACTCCTTCTGATGCGAAGGCAATCCGTTCTCCGGGCATCCCGTTCAGATAGGCTTGCTGATCTTCGTCAAGGGCAAAACGGGCGATGATCCATTCTTTAAAAGAATTGCTGATGAAGGCTTCTTCTGCGAGCCTTTCTGCTTCGGGCAGGGCATATAATGCATCCTGCCATTGCTGTACTCCCAGGGGAGTAAAAGGGAATTGTGTTTCCATATCTTTTTTTGAATTTTATTTGAATAAAATTAGGTTAGGCACGAAAAAAAGGAAAAGAAAAGTTGGTCTGGATTCAGGGAAAGTCAACTTTTTGGGGTTGAATACCATTTTTTTGACATTTAAGTATCGGAATTCACAGTTGAATATTTTAATTTGGCCCTGTCTGTTTCTGAAACAGCATCAAAATCCTGACAAAAAACTCATCCCACAGGATAGCTTCGGCTTAATCTGGGTGAGATTACGTGAAATGAAAAGCAAAACTGATAACGACGACCCCGAAAACCTGCCGGTAGTTACGTACGAAGACAGTTTATTTAGATTAATAGCCTCGGGCATGGCGGCATTTGCTGTCTGCAATTATGGATTCAGCGGATCAATGTTGGAACGGATGACACACCTGCCTTTTTATATTGTATTCGTTTTCTCGTTTGGGGTGGCCTGGGGCCTCCTTGCGATGATCCGTTTCTTTACCATCCGTTTTGACACGCGCTACAACTGGACAAAGCAGTTTGCAAAAAGGTTTATCCTGCAGTCGCTGGCCTGTTGGTTGTTGCCTATGGCCATTGTGTTCTTTTTATCGATGCTGTTCTTCGCAGCGATAGGCGTGGATATCCTGAAAACAAATTACCTGCACGAGGATTTTCTGCTCACTGGCCTGTTGCTGGCTACCTGCAACATTCTCTATGTGCTTGCCTTTTTTATCTTGAGACATTATCAATTGACCGGGGAACTGCACGCGTTGAAGAAACGCATAGCTGAGCTGGAAAAGCAGCTTGAGACGGCAAACAATGAACTTGAAAAGGTAAAAGCTTACATGGATCGCGAAAATGCCGCCCTGAAACCTTATATTATCAACAGCTCCAGGGCAAAAACGCGCTATCAGTACCGCGACATTGCCTATTTCTTCATGGAGCAAGGTTCTGTAATGGTCAAGTTGATGAACGGAGATGCTCCTGTGGCGGCAAACGAGAATTCGCTGCACGCTGTTGAAGAGAATACAGGGCATTTCTTCAGGTTGGTTTCGCGCCAGTATGTTATCGCTCCTGATGCCATTACGAAATGCATAGAGAAACCGGATGGCGGACTGCTGATCACTTTGGCACCTCATAATATTGAGGTGGAAGTATCAAAGAAACGCACGCCAGAGCTTGAAGACTGGATATTACAGAAAGTGAGCATTTTAAGAATTGGCAGCAACTGATGTAATCCACCAGGTATTTCCTAAAGGATCCACTACGCCGCAGGTCCTGCCGTAATCCTGGTCGCTTAAGGACATGATAGTTTCCGCTCCGTTATTCACAGCCTTTTGGTAACAATCATCTGCATCCTCTACGTAGACAAAAAGATTAGCAGTGGCAGCCTTCCAATCGGCCGTCGTATCAGAGAACATAATTGCCGAACCTCCGATCTCAATTTCAGCATGCATAATTTTATCGCTTCCATTATGCATTTTTTGTGTTAACAGCGTGGCGTTAAAAACGGCCCGGGTGAACTCAATAAATCCTGCGGCTCCATCGAGCATCAGGTAAGGCATTACAGCCTGGTGTTTTTCAGGGATCTTCATGGAACTGGGGTTTTAATTATGTATTTTCTTTAAAATTAAAGGATCAAATACGCCTGTAATTGTAAAAATACGAATTATTGAAAATCCATCCATGCTGTTTCGTCGTTTTGGCGACGAAAAAAAGGGCCTGGGATGATAGCCGGAAAAGCATTTAAAATCATGCTTTGATCATAACAACCGGGCTATAACTGATGGATAAGATTAAGGATTGGAAATAATGTACGGCCCTTTTTTATTCCACCCGATCTTTACATTAGACAAATACCACGTTTTCCCCTGATCATTATTTCCCTGATAAAAAAGATACGTCTGACCATCCTCATCCTCAAAAATGCCGGGATGACCCGATTCACTTGAATTCCATGTTCCGGGTAAGCCGTTCTTTAAAAATGGCTTGTCGGAAAGTCGCTTCCAATGAATACCGTCCTTACTTTCAGCTACGCCGATCTGCTGCGGCATATTATTGTAACTTCCGGCATAAAACATATAAAGCTTATTATTTCTTTTGATGATGCTCGCCCCTTCAATGCATTGGCCCTCCCAGTTTAAAGCAGGGGCAAGAATAGCGTCATCTGTGGCCTGCTTCCAGTCCTGACGTTTAAAATCGGTGTTTGCCGGTGCTGTTGCAACTCCTTGTTTCTGGATCTCTCCGGCCTTATCGCGAGTGGCGAAATATAGAAAATAACGATTCTTGTAAAAGTAAACCTCTGCATCTATCGCCCGGCCATTGGTCCAGTCGCCCTTCGGAGAAAAAATGGGATTGGATACATCGCGAATAAAATTTACACCATCGGCCGACCAGGCATGACAAAGCGCATCTTTAGGCCCATTCCCATATGTTTGATAAAAAAGATGCACCTTCCCATCCTTTACAATAGCACCGGGGGCACAAAGCCCATGTTGTTCATAACTGGCCTGCGAGTTTATTTCAGCCACCTTGCGCCAGTGGTACAGGTCAGGACTCTGCGCAATACCAATATTCCATCCCAACATGCCGTCATCGCTTTTTTGAAATACCTGTTTTGAATAATACATCAGATACTGCCCCTTAAACTTTACCACAACCGGGTCTTTTGCTATCATTATACCGGTTGATGATGTGTCGGTATAGTACATTTTTGGTTTGTTTTGTGCGGAGACTTTGAATGATGAGATGCTTAATAGTAAAAGCCAGATTAGTTTCTTCATTTGTTTTTTTTCGATAGTCGCTTTAGTTATTTATAAATTGAAACACACTGGGTCATGTTCCCGAACGGACCCGGGTGTTTCAGATCATCAACTTGCTGAAAAACCGGAATTAATATCAAAGAATACTATGCACACTCGCCATTGACTCATCTTAAAACAGTGGTAAACTCTAAGACCGACGATGAGTTCCTGCAGAAATTGGGTACCTTCATCAAAAGTAATCTCGCCCGACTTGATTTCGAATTGGTAAGTGTTACCCGGTTAATTTGGAATGTCGCCATCTGCATATGCTGTCACAAAGCCAAAAGTTTAAGGCTTCTCTGAATGAGATTAACACTTCTGTCGCCTAATAATAGCCCGCTAAAGTCAGTAGCCTTTATTTAGGCGGGGCCTCTTGCCGTATCGGGGCTCTTTTCTTTTGGAAGAAGGAGATTTTGATTTCTTTTTAGAAAAATCCACCTTTCTTTTCCCTATAACAACCTGTGTCTTCTTTAAATCAGGAATCACAGGTCTAACACTGATCTCACTTCCGTCAATACTGCCGCCATGAAGCAGGCTGATAGCCTTGCGGGCTTCCTCCTCTGTACCCATTTCAACGAAGCCGTACCTTCTGCTGATCTGTTTCCTTTTGTCCCTTATTACATTGGCGGCTACCACTCCGCCAAATTCTGTAAAAATATCTATCAGTTCTCGTTCGTCCATATCTACTGGAATACCACCTACGAAAAGTTTAGCCATGATACCGGTTTTGAAATTCAAATTTACTAATGTTATTCTGATTTTATACTGAAAATAAAAAAAATCAGTTTTTGTGGATACACTTAATTTTATTTACTGAAGAATGATTCTGATTTTTTACCTTTAACTATCTTAATCCCTGTACTATGGAAACCAAAACAACAATTACCCACATTGAGATCCCTGCCCCTGATCTGAAAAGGCAGCAGAATTTTATTCAAAAGTATTTGGCTGGCAGCCTGAAGAGATTGAAGGTACCGGTTATACCTTTTTCAGAATCGGTGATACCGGTTCCGGCGGAGGTTTTGATGCTTCACTGAAACTGCCGAAAAAGGTGTAGGTCCGCAACTGATCATTAACGTAGCGGATATTCCGCAGGCCCTTGCCCTGATAGAGGAGGAAGGAGATGATCCAATGAAAACTATATGCAGATCTATTCCCGGCAGTAGCACTTCGTTATCAAAACATGAACCTATATAAACACAATTCAACCACATAACAGACCAGATTACTGATAATAATAGACAACATCTGCAGTGTAGCCGGCGTATTTCATGAAAGCTTATATAAAAGCCACATTGGTTTGTTATGATTTTGCGGTTTTGTGCAGATTTAAATGAAGATTTGTAAGATTGCCTTTTGTTTTTTGCAGTTTTTCGCAATTTGAGCGGGAATTTCTAAAATATTTTTGGGTTTTTGCGGTTTTTATCTTAGTTTTGATTTAACAATATGTTAACTGATGCTTAAAATAAAATGGCATGGTTTTATCCTGCACGGTGTGAATTTTCGTGATAAGGTGCTATCCTGTGATTTAAGCCAGCTTATCAATATTGCTTTACACATCACTTATGAATCGGGAAGTATTCCTGCCTTATTTAAGCATAGAAATCACCCAGATATAGAAGTTATTGCCATTAGAGATAAGATCTTAAAAATTCTGAATCACTATGGGCTTTGAAGCTATTTTAAAAA
>JAATFW010000083.1 GCA_015654985.1 Sphingobacteriales bacterium
GTTTTCATTATTTTTAATTTCTGCAGGGACTGCAATTCGCATAAAACTTTAATTTTGATTGTAAATAAAAATACTTTTGCAAATAGTATCAGAAAAGTGTTGCAAAGATAACATTCTGTAAATCTTTGATGCAAGAAATACCTCAGTGATTCTGCAATTTTATTTTAAAAAATGCAGATTTATGCAATAGTTGATCAAAAAATGCATAATTATCCTAAAGATTGATGCGGGTCTGCCAATCCTGACCTCTTTCATTGTAGTTAAGTTCGATAATTTCTCTTGGCGAGCGATAATCGGCAAGACCCAATTCTGCGACCATTTTACAGTTTCCGGGATGATCGGGCGCTATAAATACCGGCATATCAAAACCAAGTTTAATATAATACTGGGAAATGAATCCCGACGCAGGGAGATCATTGGCAGTAGCAATAATATCTTCCGTAAGCCGGCTTAGCGGATGAAGCAGTAATTTATAATTATAAAGAAAAGTATCTTCATCTGTAACCGGCATCCATATCATTCCCGCCGCACTGTTAATAAGGATAGCATCATCCTTTACCCCTTTTAAAAGGCCGCATTGATGATATAATTCCTGGCTGCCATCAGGACTCTGAAGGCTCTCGATCCAGACATATTTGCCTATATACCTTGCAAAAATTTCAAGCCTTTCCTTTGCATTAAGTACCATGCGGCAAATTTACAAACTAAGATAAACTTGTTTTATATGCAAGTTCATATAAACTGTATATAAAACAAGTTTATTCACCATATCATCTGTTTTTAAAGGTGTTCATGAATGCTACGCTTTACCGGTCTCTCATCTTCCTTTGAAGAACAGTTTTATAGATGAAATTCCGGCAACCCTGAGTTTATTTTAGAATTTGTAAAGAGCTGAACTGCTGTAATGCACACAGGTTAAAGATTAATAATAATCTGCCCCGCACATTCGTATATTTAGCAAAAACACAAGAAATAATTTATTTCGTTAGTGAACTAATTGCCATTGTGGGCATTAATTTAATTTTCTTCAACAGAATGGTACCGCTGCCTGCGAAACATGATAAAATACATTTCAAATAATGACTACCGTCATATACCAATTAAACCTAAATTGCTAACTATGTACCAGAATCAAGGCATTCCGAACTGAATGCTAACAGTTTGCAAATAAGTGATATGATTACATTGATTTTACCGCCGCTGATAAAAAGTTCTTCTGCCTCGATCCAAATTATTACTATTTCCTATAAACGTTTTTAACCGAATAAAATGAACGACGTATTATTTAAACCAACCAACATTGAGGTATTAGAAAGCCTCCAGCATGAAGAACTCAAAACATGGATTGCTGAAATCATTGACCAGGTAGAACCAAGTGAAGTTTATCTGTGTGACGGATCAAAAAGAGAATATGATGAACTTTGCGGTAAGCTGGTTGAAAAAGGCACATTTGTAAAGCTCAATGAAAATAAATGGCCTAACAGCTATGCATGTTTTTCTGATCCAAGCGATGTAGCCAGGGTAGAGGACAAAACCTTTATCTGCTGCAGAACTAAAGAAGAAGCAGGCCCGACAAATAACTGGACCGAACCAAAAGAAATGAAGAAGACCCTGGATGTCCTGTTAAAAGGTTCCATGAGAGGCCGTACTCTTTATATCATTCCTTTCTGTATGGGCCCTATCGGTTCTCCGATCGCTAAAATCGGTGTTCAGATCACAGATTCAGAATATGTGGTTACCAACATGCATATCATGACCCGCGTGAGCCCTAAAGTACTGGAAAACTTAGGTACCAAGGGAGAATTTGTGAAATGTCTGCATACAGTAGGAGCACCTTTGGCTGATGGAGAACAGGATGTTAAATGGCCTTGTAACCCAACAGTTAAATATATTGTTCACTACCCTGAAGAAAGATCTATCGTATCTTACGGATCAGGCTACGGAGGTAATGCATTATTAGGTAAAAAATGTCTTGCCCTTCGTATAGCTTCTGTAATGGGTAAAGAAGAAGGATGGCTGGCAGAACACATGCTTATCCTGGGAGTAGAAAGCCCCGAAAAAGAAAAAACATATATCGCTGCTGCATTCCCCAGCGCCTGTGGTAAAACAAACTTTGCAATGCTTATTCCTCCCGCCGCTCTCGGCGATTGGAAGATCACTACAGTAGGTGATGATATTGCATGGATTAAACCAGGACCTGACGGAAAGCTTTATGCTATCAATCCTGAGAATGGTTATTTCGGGGTAGCACCAGGTACTAACGAAAAGACCAATCCTAACGCCATGGCATCTATCCGCAAAAATGTTATTTTCACAAACGTGGGAATTACCCCCGACGGTGATGTATGGTGGGAAGGTTTAACAGACAAAGCTCCTGATAATATCCTTAACTGGCAGGGCCAGAAACACGATCCTGCAAGCGGCAAACCTGTAGCACATCCA
>JAATFW010000113.1 GCA_015654985.1 Sphingobacteriales bacterium
CCGTTGATATCGCCGCCAATATAATTAGGATTATACTCTTCCATCTGTTCAGTATTCATTGAATGCCGGGCAAGGATACGTTCGCCGAACCCCGGAGCAAAGCGCTCTATCTGAGTTTCAATTGCTTCTGTCATATCTATTTTTGATCCGTTAGGAACATGACAGTATGCCCAGGCAGTATGCTTCCCCTCGGGAGCCCGCAAGGGATCAAATATACCCGGCTGAGCAAATAGAACAAATGGCTTTGCTGCTGTTTTTCCTTTTGAGACAGCCAGTTCTCCGGCAGCAATTTCCTCGAGGGTATTGCCTAAATGTACAGTACCGGCCTGTCTGCATTCCTCCGCACTAAAGGGTACAGGTCCGTCCAGTGCCCAATCTACTTTAAACACTCCCATTCCGTAACGGTATTTTTCCAGTTGCCATCTGTATATCGAAGAGAATTTATGACCTGCAATTCTGAGCAGTTGCCTGGGTGTTATATCAAACAGCACGGCATGACTGGAAGGAAGCTGATCCAGCGATTTAACATAAAAGCCAGTCTCAATTTTCCCGCCTATCGACAGAAAATAAGATGCCAAAGCATTGGCAATTTCAATTGAGCCCCCTGCAGCAACCGGCCATCCATCCAGATGTCCTTTTGCCATTAGTACAAGGCCGATAGCAGAAGTGGCTGAATTAGAAAGCGGCTGCATAGAATGCGCAGCCATTCCGGCCCATAATCCCCTGGCCTTTTCTGTTGAAAACCGTTTAGCAAGCCTCAATGCGGAAAATACCGCCTTTAGTCCGAATTCGGCCAGCAGAAGAGGATTTTCAGGAAAACGCAGCGGGCCTAATAAATCCTTTTCAACCAGCGGCCAGTTTTTGGTGACCATTGTCATCAGCTTAAGATAAACTTCCTTATCCTTCCCTAAAAAAGATGCAGTAGTTTCAGGCGATTTAACCAACACGGCAGCACCTCCGTTGTCGAACGGATGAGCTGCCGCTATTTTCGGATAAATAAACTCCAATCCATGTTCTTCAAGTGGCAGCGTTTTAAAGAAAGGCGAACCCGCAGCCATGGGATGAACAGCCGAGCATATATCATGAATAAACCCCGGAAGAGTAAGCTCCGCCGAGCGAAGCCCTCCCCCTATGGTATCCCTGCCTTCCAGCAACAAAACAGAAAGCCCTGCCTGCTGAAAAGTGATAGCCGCTGACAGTCCATTGGGCCCCGAACCTATTACTATTGCATCAAAATCCCGTTTATCCACTTTTATATTTATTAAACTAAGTTAAAAATGTTTATATCCATTTTATAAAACGACATATAAAACTTTATTCATCATATAAATTTATTTTCATTTCGCGGATGGTACATGACAGCCATCTGAAAAAAAAAAATTATTCTTGTACGATAAATTAAGTACCAATCATTAAGGACTAACCATTAAAATGAGTAAGCAAATCAACAAGCTGGCGGCATTGATCCTCTTCATGCTTTTCACTTTCACTACAAATACATTTTCGCAGCATCTCTCAGTTAACGATCTAAGCGTTGAACATCTGACAAACCCCCTGAGCGTTGACAATCCCCGGCCACGATTTAGCTGGAAGATCATCTCTTCGCTGAAAGATACCAGGCAGATCAATTACCAGATCAGGTTGAGCAATACCTTTGGTGGAAAAAGCTTATGGAGCGTTAGCAGAGCAGATGATCAATCGGTTTTGGTTCCCTACGATGGCCCGGAGCTTTCTTCAAAAACCAGGTATTACTGGCAGGTAAGGGTTAAAGATAACCATGGCAATACCTCTCCATGGTCGCCGGTTCAGTATTTTCAAACGGGCCTGAAGCCTGCAGACTGGACTGCAAAATGGATCACCATCGGGGGAATGGATAGCGCTCTGGCCAGTCCATTGTTCAGAAAAGCATTTGACCTGGAAAAAAAGATTCAATCTGCCATGATATTTGTCACAGCTAAGGGGCTATATGAGGCACATATTAATGGCAAGCGCGTAGGCAATCAGTATTTAACACCGGGATGGACAAGCTATCGGGATCATATCCAATACCAGGTTTACGATGTTACCGGATCATTAAAAAAAGGGCCGAATGCAATTAGCGTTTTCCTGGGCGATGGCTGGTATAAGGGCAGGATTGGTTTTGAGTATCAGCAAAAATTCTATGGCGATACCAGAGCCTTATTACTCCAGTTGGAAATTAAATATACCGATGGCACCATAGAAACTATAAATACTGATGAAAGCTGGAAAAGCTGCAGCGGACCGATATTAGCATCGAATATCTATGATGGCGAAACATATGATGCAAGACTTGAAATGCCCGGATGGACTGATGCAGGCTACCGGGAAAACACCTCGTGGAAAAGTGTGAGGATCCTGGAACGGGGGCGTGAAAAACTGGTTGGAATGAGTGGCCCTCCGGTCACAAAGCATGAAGAATTCAAAGTGGTAAAGATCTTTAAAACGCCTAAAGGCGAAACAGTAGTCGATTTTGGGCAGAACCTGGTCGGTTGGGTGATGTTAAGGGCAAAGGGCCCCTCAGGCACCAAAATCACCCTTAGTCATGCTGAAGTTCTGGATAAGGCCGGCAATTTCTACACCGATAACCTGCGTACTGCCAAACAGCAGAACAATTATATCCTGAAGGGTACAGACGAACAGATATTCGAGCCCCATTTTACTTTCCAGGGTTTCAGGTATGTGAAAATAGAAGGTTATCCCGGAGAGCTCAGACCGGATGACCTGACTGCGGTGGCCCTGTATTCTAATATGAATACTACAGGAAAGTTTACCACGTCGAATGTCTTGCTGAACAAATTACAGCACAACATTGAGTGGGGCCAAAAAGGCAATTTTGTAGATGTGCCGACAGATTGCCCGCAGCGGGATGAACGCCTTGGCTGGACGGGAGATGCACAGGCATTTGCAAAAACAGCCGCCTACAATATGGATGTATCAGGTTTTTTCACCAAGTGGATGAAAGATGTCAAGGCAGATCAGCTACCCAATGGAAGTATTCCCTTTGTGGTACCCAATGTACTGTCGGCAGGAGATAACGGATCTGCCGGATGGGCAGATGTAGCTACCATTATACCCTGGGATATGTACGTATCCTACGGCGATAAAGGAATTCTGGAAGCACAGTATGAGAGTATGAAGAAATGGGTAGACTATGTATCCTCTGTGACAAAGAATGATCTCTGGAATAGCGGGTTCCATTTCGGCGACTGGTTGTTTTACCGGCCTGATGATGATAACGATGGCCGGGCGGCCGTTACGGATAAATACATGATAGCCCAGACATTTTATGCGCACTCTACCCAATTGCTCATAAACGCAGCAAAGGTTCTGGAAAAAAACGATGACGTTGCGAAATACAGCAGTTTACTTGAGCATATTAAAGCAGCTTATGTAAACGAATATATGACTCCGAACGGCAAACTCGTTTCCAGCACACAAACCGCTTATGTACTCGCGCTGCAGTTCGATATGCTTCCTGAAAACCTGCGGCAGCAAGCTGCAGAAAGACTGGTTAAAAACGTAAGGGACTACGGCAACCATCTAACCACAGGATTTTTAGGCACTCCCTATCTATGCCATGTACTAAGCAGGTTCGGGCATGAAGATGCAGCCTACGACTTACTTATGCAGGAAAACTATCCCTCTTGGCTATATCCTGTAAAAATGGGTGCAACTACTATCTGGGAAAGATGGGACGGAATAAAACCCGACGGTAGTTTTCAGACTATATCCATGAACTCCTTCAACCATTATGCTTATGGAGCAATAGGAGATTGGATGTACAGGAATATAGCTGGCATAAACCCCGTTCCTGACCAGCCGGGCTATAAGTCTGTACTCATTTCGCCAAGACCGGGCGGAGGCTTGACAAGCGCATCGGGAGAACTTGAGACCGTATATGGCAGGATAAAATCATCATGGACAATTGCTGATGGTATTTTTAAACTCGATGTTACAATCCCGGCGAATACAAGTGCCACTATTGTGCTTCCAAAGAGTAATAAAAAAGACATGGTTGGTTCAGGTACATATCATTTCGAATATAAATATTGATACCGGAGCAGGTAGGGAATTTGATGCGACTTCTTACCCGACTGGAATCCTGGCACCATCTAATGTGGTTAGTTCAAATTAAAAATATGAGTTGGAAGAAAAACAGAGGATATCCTGATATCTGGTATTCCCCCTGAAAAATCTACAAAGCTTACGTTCGTTAAAAATATATACGCCCATAAAGATGATTTAAACAAGTTATACAGGAAATCAATGGAATGAACACAGAGCTCCGCGAAAAGAGGCTATATTCGGGCTGGCCCGTTGCCTACACGCCGGACGTTAAGTCACACTAACAGCATTAACGTCTTCTGTAAGCTTCGACCTGTTTTTATATGTTAGAAATATCGCTACATTGTTATTATTTACGTAAATTCGACAAGGGCATTTAGGAAAAATGGCTATTAAACCTTTAATGAACGAACGTGAGTTGCTGACAAAAGTTGCCGGCGGGGATGAGCGCGCATTTAAAGAATTATTTAACGGTTATTACAATACACTTGGTGAATATGTGTTTAACCTAACCGAATCACTCCTTGTTACACAGGAAATCGTACAAGATACCTTTATTAAGGTTTGGTTGAAAAGAGAAGAACTGACAGCAATAAATAACTTCAGTTATTATATTTTTATTTTGTGCAGGAATCGCGCCTATAATGAACTCCGAAAAAAGGCGACTGAGCGTAACCTGTTAAAGAAGCTGGATGTTCATCTGCAGCAGCAGGAGACAGATCATAACCAGGATGTTTCACCGGAAATATACCGTGAGATGATCAACGCAGCCGTTGACAAACTGCCGCCCCAGGCGCAAAAAGTCTATCTGATGAGTCGTGACGAACGTTTAAAATATGAGGAAATCGCCCGGAAACTAAACATTTCGGCGGAGACTGTAAAAAAGCATATTCAGTATGCCAATAAATTCATCACTGATGAGGTAAAGACACATATGAATATTGCTGTAATTACAGTATTGCTGACACCTTTAATCTTCTCTTAATTTTTTTTAAAATTTCTTCATCTCCACTACCCCTTTTCACGGGGGTAATGTGTCTTTAGCACGAAAAAAGGAAAGCCCTTAAAGAATTAAACATGGCTGATCAGCGGATAACATATTTATTTAACAGGTACTTTAGAAAGCAGTCTACATTGCAAGAGCGGGAAGCATTTCTGGCAATAGTAGAGGAACCGGCAAACAAAGTGGAAGTACAACAAGTAATGGAGGAAAGCTGGGCTGGGTTTATACCCCAAAATAACCTTTTTTCGGAAGCAGACCGGGACATGATGCTGTCCACGATACTGCCCGCACCGAAGGAAGTCAAAATGCGCTTTTGGCCACGTATTGCGGTAGCTGCTTCGATTATCCTGATCACTAGTTTGGGCACCCTGTTTTATA
>JAATFW010000105.1 GCA_015654985.1 Sphingobacteriales bacterium
GAAGTAAAGGGCGTGCCATCTATATTTAAATAGGTATTAATAAATGTACGGGTAAAGCTGACCCTTGCCCCGTATGTTGCACTCGTCCACCACCAGTTAGCGTCGTTCAGCACGCTAAGTGAGGAGCTCATTACGTTGGAAAGAATAATTTCGGAAACTACGGGAACTTCGCTGATAAAGAGCTGGCGGTACGACATATCTGTACCGCCGGCTGTATTCAGGCTAAAGCTTCCTTTCATCACTTCCTCAGCCGAACTTGCGGCTTCCTGCAGCCAGGTGCCGGCGGTACTTCCCAGATTGTAACTTGTCTGGTATTTTCTGAAGGTTCCCTCAAACAGAGCTACTCTTGACCTGAACGCCCAGGCAACATTCTTTGTAATAAGGCTTCTGGTATTATCTGAAGTGGTTGTAATATTATCGCAGGCGTATTTCAGGTCTGCAAGAACAGAATCCATTACCAAAGTACGCGGATCGCGGCCATTGAACAATCCGGGGTCATCTACGCTGAAAGGTTTGTTGATCCATGGCACATCTCCAAACCGTTTTACCTTATCAAAGTAGAACCAGGCCCTGAAGAACCTGGCAAGGCCATTATAGTGATTTCTGACGCCTTCGGAAATTGCCGGGTTATTGTTGTTGGCGAGAAAGTAATTGATGCTGCGGAGATCTCTCCAATCCCAGCCGCTGCTCTGCCTCGGCCCGTAAGCTCCTGCCCTTAGAAAGTCGGGCACCTGTGTCCTTGCTGAATAGTCGGCCATGGCATCGCCCTGATGAATATCACCGGCAGAAGGAAGAATGTTATAGAACGAATTGGCATAAAGTTCCAGCCCCTGTGTAGTTCCAAACACCACCGGCTCTGTGGCAGTATCTTCCGGTAGCTGATCCAGTTTTTTACAGCCTGTAACTACCAGAAGGAAAAGAATCGCTGTTAAATGAAATGTTTTCATATTTTGTGTTCCTAAATGTTATAATGTAGCTGAAAGACCAAATGAAATGCTTTTCAGCATAGGGTAATTATTGCCGTTTCCACTATTGCCAGTGTCTGTAATAGCATCTGAGCGACCAAGATTTTCGACGTCGAGATCCCTGGTTATCTTGTACAATGGCGACCAGCTCCATAGATTTTCGCCTGTTATAAATAAACGAAGGTGGTTCATTCCAACTCTTTTCACCAGCGGGAGCGGAAGAGTATAACCTATCTGAATATTTTTCATCCGGATGTATGCAGCATTCTGAAGATATTTAGTTTGATTCTGGTAAAGTTCTCCCGATCCATTCTGTGCTACATAACCCCGGTACCGGGGAAGATAGGCATTGGGGTTTTCTTCCGACCAGATGTTGCCGATCTGCCAGGTTGGAATTTTGTTGTAAGGCCTGTTGTATTGGCCCCAGAAAATGCCGGCTTCCGATCCCGGATACCAGTCGCGTTTACCTACTCCCTGAAAGAATACAGAGAATGAAAAATTATTCCAGTCGGCGCCGAGATTAATACCATATGTGTAGCGGGGGGTAGTGTTTCCAATTACCCTGCGGTCGCCGGGATCTGCCGCTGTTTTACTTCCGTCGTTAATAACGCCGTCGCCATTCAGATCGCTGAATTTAATGTCGCCGGGTAAAAGCTGACCGTTGGTAGAAGCTTTATACAATACCTGATCTGGAGAAGATGCTATATCTTCTGCTGAAAGGAAGTACCCGTTTGTTTCAAAACCCCAGATTTCGCCTACCGTTTGCCCCGCGTAATAGTCGCTCAGTTTTTTATCAGGGTTGTTGTATTTGGTTATCTTAGCCTGGTAGTCTGCTACAGTAACGCGAACATCATATTGAAAAGGTTTACTGCCTGCGTTAAACTGGTCTCTCCAGCTTAGAGAGGCTTCCCATCCTGTGGTTTTGAGGTCGGCATAGTTTCCTTTGGGTACATCTGTTCCGAATACGGCAGGCTGGGTCATGCCCACTGTAAACATATCAGTGGTTTTTCTGATGTAAGCATCTCCGGTAATATTCAAACGGTTAGAAAACATCCCAAGGTCAAGCCCAATATTCTGAGTTGTAGAAGTTTCCCACGTAAGGCCGTCAGGCAGGACGTTCGGCTGACTGGTTTGCTGGGGTCTGGTTCCATTCAGGACTCTTCCCGACTGGGTGATCGAAAATTTTTGGAGAAACATATAGCTGTCAATGCTTCCGTTACCAAGCGATCCGTACGAGCCTCTCACTTTCAAGTCTGATATAAACTGAGGTGCCACATGCCAGAAGGGTTCTTTCGAGATTCTCCATCCTGCGGAAACAGATGGAAAAAAGGCATAACGTTGGTCGGACGGAAACTTAGATGACCCATCATACCGGCCGTTCAGCTCGATAAGATATCTGTCTTTAAATCCGTAATTCAGCCTGTAAAATCCGCCCCTCACAACCCACTGATCCCATCCGCCGCCTGTGGTAATTGACTGCCCCAGGGCCAGGTTGAGATCTTTGGCGTCTTCAAAAATCAGCCCGTTCCTCAGTACACGGAGGCCTTTATAGGTGGATTGTTCGTTGTTAAAACCGGCAAGGATCTTCACATAATGGGTTCCGCCAAGTTTGGGCTCATATTCGCCGTAAATGTTAGTAGCCAGATAACGGGTCGTTCTGTCGGTAAACTGAAGATCGTTAGTCGTGGCTCCGACATACTCGATTACCCCTGGCATACGGCTATAAGGCACCTGTACCCGCCTGCGCATTTCGTCATTATCGGTGTTCTGAAAAGTAAAATCACCCTTAACTCTTAATTGATCTCCGAAGAAGCGGCTGGCGAAGGAAGTGGTATTTCTGAGTACCCTGCGATCCATATCGATTCCGTTCTTACCATACCAGAAATCGCCTACAGTATAGGCTGCAGAATAGGTAAGCGTACCGTCAGGATTGAACATTGGCGACATGATATGTCCTTCGTCTGCAATGTTTCTCCAGATACCACCTCCTTCTCCTACGTTAACCGGATTAAAATAGTTAATGGAAGAATAATCTGCATTATTACTTACCCTTAACCAGGGTAATACTTCCAGGGAGCCCTTGGCTCTCAGGTTGTAGGTTGTGTAGTCGTCGGAATTATAACGGAATAATCCCTTCTGGTCGTAAAACCGCCCTGAAATATAGAAATCAGCTTTCCCGCTGCTTCCCGACAAGGAAAGGTTATGCTCCATAGCACTGTTGTTGTCTTTATATAATTCCTTATACCAGTCGGTATTCTCATAGTAAACATATTCGCCGGTTGAATTTACCTCCACTTTGGGAAGGTCAGGGTTCTCGTCACGCCGCTTCAATTCTGCAAGGTAGTCCTGCGAAAACTTGACGGTCTTATTGACATTCTGAGGGGTTTGGGAGTAATCATTCCAGGCCGTCCACGCCTCATTGAACATAGTAGCGAACTGATAGCCGTTGGTAACAAAGTCGGGAACGGTTGTTGGCTTTTTTATTGCCTGGTTGAAAGAATAATTGATGCTCATCCTCTCTTTTGAGGGACTTTTTGTGCTGATGAGTACTACGCCAAATGCCCCTCGTGCTCCGTAAATAGCTGCTGAAGCAGCGTCTTTCAATATGGAAACGCTGGAAATATCATTTGGGTTGAGGCGGGAGGGGTCTCCTTCAACTCCATCTATCAGCACCAGTGCATTACCGCCCTGGCCGATGGAGGTAGTGCCCCTGATGTTCATTGCAGGCGACTGTATAGGTTTGCCGTCCAAAGGGGTGATATTCAGATTGGGGAGAAAACCCTGCAGTCCCTGAGTGATATTGGGCAGCGACCGGTTTTCGAGTACATCTGCACTCACCTGGTCAACAGCCCCTGTAAGATTTTCCCTCTTTTGTGTTCCATAACCTACTACCACAACTTCATTCAAAGATCCTGCTTCTGCTTTCATGGTAAGGGGGAGAGAAGCAGCTTCTCCTGCTTTAACCTTTACCCCGACGATTCTTTGGGTCTTGTAAGAAATGAAGCTGACCTGAACAGTATAGGTCCCGGGGGCAGCCGTAACAGAAAATCTTCCGTTTATGTCGGATTGCGCGCCTTGCTTCAGCTCTTCTACCCGGATACTTGCCCCGGCAAGGGGCTCTCCTTTTTCGTCGCTGACCTGCCCGGTGATCTTCCCTTCGTCCTGCTTTGCAAGCCGGGCAGCATTCCTGTAAAGAGTAATAATGCCTTCCTCGTCTTCCTTAAACAGGATAGAAGTTCCTTTTAGTAATTGATGGAGAATAACTTCGAGTTTCTCTTTATTAAAAGAGAGTTCGGCAGAAGGAAGTTTTACTGCCAGCAATACCTTTGGATCGTATGCAAATTCTGCTCCGCTCTTAAGCTCCAGCTTCTGTATTGCACTCAGCAGGGTTTCATTTTTAAAGGAGATGTTGACCCTGATATCAGATACTACCCCGGTAACTGTTTCTGCCTGTAAGCTCAGGAGGGCACTAAGCAACAGGGTAAAAATCATTAAAAAGCTCAATCGGACTGCTTTTTGTAAGCGCAGTAAGTCTTTTTTCATATTTTTGAATTCTTGGTGATTAAACATTGCTAAGGGTGGCGACCGGCAGGGCTCAATCTGGTTCGGTCGCTCATACATTCCGGCCCTGCTTCAGGGCCGGATTTTCTCGTTTTAATAGATCTCTATGGCATTATCTTTCCTCCTGAATTGATTTTGATGGATAGAACAAATGATTTTAAGCGTTTTTTCAAGTGTGCGTGATGTATTGATCTGAAGAGAATATCTGTAGGAATGAAGATCCTTATTTCCCGCGAGAAGTTCTGAACCATAAATATTCTTAATTACGAGGGCAAGTTCAGCAAAGCCTGCGTCTTTGAGGTAAATCCTGCCTTCACGCCAGGCGTTGCTTTGTGCAGAGGTCTGGTACTCTATTTTGCTCAAACCGCTTTTCCGGTTGTATCTCACCTGCTTTTCGGGCGTTAGCAAAGCGAGGCGGGATTCTTTATCGCTTACTTCCACTTGTCCTGCTGCAACAGCGACCTTTATTTCCGGAAGATCTTTATATGCCCTGATATTAAAGGAAGTGCCAAGAACCTTTGTGCTAATGTTATCACTGTGTACAATAAAGGGTCTGCTTCGATTTTTTTCAACTTCAAAAAAGGCCTCTCCTTCATCCAGATAAACCTGCCTTAATTTATTTGTGCTAAAGTTTACGGAAACATGCATAGTGCTGGCTGAATTTAGCCATACGTGTGATCCGTCAGGTAAAATAACTTTCTTTAAAGTACCTTCTTTTGAGGAATAACTGATAAACTGTTCTGTCGTTCTTCCGGCAATGTACCAGGAAAGGGTTGCGGAAAGAAAGATAAAAGCAATAGCCGCGGCATATTTCAACAGGTGCTGCTTTCTCCATATAGTTTTCACCGGGTTAGGATGCCAATACGATCTTACGGACCGGTAGATCTCCTTCCCGATGGCTTCTTCTTTGCCGGCCTGTTCAAATAAAGGCAATTCTCTCTTATCGGAATATGTCTCATACCAGCATTCGAGGAGATAATTCTCTTCGTCGGTGGTTTTGCCCTCACTGTATTTTTTTAATAGTTCCTTAAATTTTTCAGTTTCCAAGTATGCAGCCTTTTCTATTAAGTACCGCTCATGGCCCCGATCTACTTTAAGCTACTGTTAAGGTTTTGTTCAATGTTTGTTAAGGAGAGCAAAAACAAGGACAAGGGATGTAATAAGCCTTTCCGGGTATCTTAAAGCAATGCTTTTACGGAGTTTTTTAAGAGCTTCGGAAATATTATTGGAGGCAGTCTGTTCGGCGATATTCAACGCAGCTGAGATCTCTTTAATGCTGTAGTTGTCGCTGCGTAAAAGAAAAGCCTGTTTCATGTTCTCAGGGAGCGCATTCACCTCTTTTTCGAGCAGCGACTCAAGCTCAATATAAGGAAATAATTCGTGCATATGGCTTGCAAGTTCTTCCATCTTTTTTATTCCCTCCTGCAAAACGCGCTGCTTGACGGATTCGGAGCGAAAATACTTAAATACCTGAAAGCGAACTGCTCCCAAAAGAAAATACTCAATATTTGTACGTAACTCCAGGCTTTCTCTCTTTTGCCAGACAGAAATAAATACATTCTGAACAATATCTTTCGCAGTTTCTTCGTCGTCTGTTCTTCTGCAGGCGAGGCTGAAAAGCATTTTCCAATATCTTTCGTAGAGATAATCGAAAGCTAACGGATCGCCTTTCTTCAGTTGCTCAATCAGGTCCTCCTGTTTTATCTCAGTCATACCTTGTAAGTTTTACGCTTACAAAAGTAGGATTGAAGTGTAAACTCAATATTAAGATTTCATCTATAAAAAACTATTCCTCAAAGGAAGATGAGAGACCGGGAGTGATACGATATTACAGAAGTTTCATCGCTTCTATCCTTTCCCATCGCTGGTTCAGGCCATCGTTAGCCTTTGCCAGAAATTCCGCAGCCAGTTCGGGGTAATTATTTTTAATCGTTGTAAACCTGTTTTCCCGGTAAAGAAATTCATCTAAAGCAACGGAAGGGTCCTGGCAGTCGAGCGAAAACCGGTCTCCTCTTTCATTCAGAGGATTGTAGTGAAAAAGAGGCCAGTAACCCGTTTTAACGGCATTTACCTGCTGGCTCAGCCCTTTCTGAATGTCGTATCCATGAGAGATGCAATGACTGTAGGCAATGATCAGCGAAGGGCCTGGAAATGCTTCGGCTTCTATAATTGTTCTGAGGGCATGTGCATCGTTCGCACCGATGGCAATCTCCGCTACGAAGGCTGTTCCATGGGCTATGGCCTGCATGGCAAGGTCTTTCTTGCCGGTAGTTTTGCCTTTAACTGCAAATTTAGCGCTTGCTCCAAGGGGCGTGGCTTTAGATTTCTGCCCTCCGGTGTTAGAATAGACTTCAGTATCCATCACAAGGATATTAATATTTTCTCCGGTAGACAATACATGGTCGAGGCCTCCAAAACCAATGTCATAAGCCCATCCGTCTCCCCCGATAATCCATACAGATTTCTTTTCCAGGAAATCTGCCAGCGAAAGCAGTATCTTAGCCTGTGGTTTTTCAACTCCGGCTAAGCGCAGCTTTAATGCGGTTATATTTTTTTGCTGACCGATTAAATCTGTTTCTGTTTCCTGGGTATTTTGCAGAAGTGCGGCAGTTAACTCCGGCCCCACATCGTCGCTTAAAGACTTCAATAAAGAAATGGCATATTCTTTCTTTTTGTCGGCAGCAAGCTTAATCCCCAGTCCGAACTCTGCGTTATCTTCAAATAACGAGTTGGCCCAGGCAGGGCCCTGCCCTTTACAATTTTTTGCCCAGGGGGTAGTTGGCAGATTGCCGCCATAAATAGAGGAGCAGCCGGTTGCGTTGGCTACCAGCATCCGGCTTCCGAATAATTGTGTCAGTAATTTCAGATATGGCGTTTCCCCGCAGCCGCTGCAGGCGCCCGAAAACTCAAACAAAGGCTCGAGAAGCTGCGACGATCTTACTGCTGCATGATTGATCCTGCTGCGGTCTATTTCGGGGATCGAAAGGAAAAACTCCCAGTTTTTCTTTTCGGCTTCTTTCAGCGGAAGAATACCGGCCATACCGAGCGCTTTATGACCGGGCTCTGTTTTGCTCTCAACAGTACAGGCTTCTGTACAAAGATTACAACCGGTACAGTCTTCAACCGACACCTGGGCTGTATAGACTTCCTGATCGCGGGAAAACTCCCTGCCCATGGGACTGGCGTATTTGAAGGTTGCAGGTGCATCTTTCAAAAGCTCTCTACTAAATACCTTCGGACGAATGGCGGCATGCGGGCAAATAATAAAGCATTTTCCGCATTGGGTGCAAAGCTGTGCATCCCACACCGGTACACGGTCTGCAAGTCCTCTTTTTTCATAAAGGGTAGTTGCCGGGGGAAAGGTACCGTCGGCAGGCAACAGGCTAACAGGAAGCTCATCTCCTTTGCCGGAAATTATTTTCGACAACACCTCCTTTATAAAACCGCCGGCAGCTTCGAATGCTGAGGTTCCTTCTGCTTTACCATCTGCTGCATATCGTGAATAATCTATTTCAAAGAGGTTTTCAAGGGTTTTATCTACCGCGTTATAGTTTTTCTGTACTACAGCTTCGCCCTTTCTTCCATAGGTCTTTTGGATTGATTTTTTTATATAACCAACCGCTTCTGCAGGCGGGATAACACTGGAAATAGCAAAAAAACAGGTTTGGAGAATGGAGTTGACCCGGCTCCCCATTCCTGTTTCCCGGGCGACTTTTGAGGCGTCAATTACAAAAAATTTTAACTGCCTGGCTATAATGTTTTTCTGAACATTTCCGGGCAGCCAATTCCAAACTTCTTCTTTTGGATAAGGAGCATTCAGAAGAAAAGTTGCCCCTTTCCCGGCATCGGCAAGTAAATCATATTTTAAAATAAAATTAAACTGATGGCAGGCGATGAAATTGGCGGAATTTATAAGATAAGCCGACCGGATGGCTGTCTTACTGAAACGAAGATGCGAAACGGTTAACGACCCTGATTTTTTTGAGTCGTAAACAAAATATCCCTGCACATGGTGGCCGGTTGCCCCGCCGATTATCCTGATCGTATTTTTGTTGGCGCTTACGGTGCCGTCGGCACCAAGTCCGTAAAACAAGCCCCTGAACAGGTGGTCTTCAGGGGAAAATTCTTTATCATAGTTTAAACTGGTGCCAGAAACATCGTCGTCAATCCCTATAGTAAAGCTTTTCTTCGGAAATTCCTTTTCAAGTTCTTCAAAAATTGCTTTTACCATAGCAGGGTTGAACTCCTTGGAGCCCAGGCCATACCTTCCGCCTGTTATTTTGGGGAAGGGGCCTTCAAAACCGGCGTGCATGGCATTGATGATGTCCATAAAAAGAGGTTCGCCGATAGCTCCCGTTTCTTTACAACGATCGAGAACGGCAATCGACTTTACCGTTGCAGGAAGAGCGCTGATGAAATGTTTAACTGAAAACGGCCTGAAAAGCCGTACCTGGATGCATCCGGTTTTTCCGCCCCGTTCGTTCAGATAGTCAATGGTTTCGTAAACGGCTCCGGCACCCGAACCCATAATAATAATTACCTGTTCGGCCTGAGGGTGCCCATGATATTCAAAAAGTTTATACGGCCGGCCGGAAAGCGCTGCGAACTTTTCCATGGCAGCTTCTGTTTTAGCAGGAACATTCCAGTGATAGGGATTACAGGCCTCCCTGCCTTGAAAATAGACATCAGGATTTTGTGTAGTCCCCCGGATGAAGGGATTGGATGGATTTAAAGCGCGGCTGCGGTGCCGGGCTACATCTTCATCACTGATCATTCCGGCAATCACCTCATCAGGGATCACCGCTACTTCGTTCAGTTCATGAGAAGTGCGAAAACCATCGAAAATATTCAGAAAAGGGATACTGGAGCTAAGACTGGCAGAAGTAGCGATCATGGCCATATCATGCGCTTCCTGGGGATTACTGCCAAACAGCATGGCAAAACCGGTGGATCTGACCGCCATTACATCGCTGTGATCGCCAAAAATAGAAAGGGCATGGGTTGCCAGCGCGCGCGCGGCGATATGGAATACGGTAGGAGTTAGTTCGCCTGCGATTTTATACATATTAGGGATCATGAGCAGAAGTCCCTGCGAGCAGGTAAAGGTAGAGGCCAAAACCCCGCTCTGCAGTGCACCATGGATGGTTCCGGCAGCGCCGGCTTCACTTTGCATTTCAATGATCTTCGGTACCTCTCCGAAAATATTCATCTTATCGTCGCTGCTCCATTCATCTGTCCACTCCCCCATCGGGGAAGAAGGTGTAATCGGATAAATGGCGCAAACCTCGCTGGTTTTATATGCAATGTGAGCGGCGGCCTGATTGCCATCCATGATTTCAACTATACTCATTATCTTCGTTTTTATGATTTTTTAAGCGTTTATACATTTTGGTGTTAATGTCGTATTTCTGGATCCTTAAGCCGATGATCCGGCCTGTAATACCCATAATTTCTGCTGCTTTTACGATATTTCCCCTTGTTGAGGTAAGCGTATCGATAATCATCTGCTTTTCTACTCCCTCCAGTACTTTATCTAAGGTTCCTTTTCTTTCTGTATGGGAAGATTCTGCGGTTTGAAGTGTGGGCGGTAAATGTTCTGAACATAATACCCCGCTGGTACATAATATACAGGCGCGTTCAATACAGTTTTCCAGCTCCCTTATATTTCCGGGCCAGCTATAGATCATCAGCAGATCAATAGCACTGCTGGATATTCTTTTTATATCCGAATTATTCTCTTTATTAAATTTGGCAATAAAATGGTCGGTCAGCGTAGGTATATCCGTTTTTCGCTCTCTTAAAGACGGAATATAAACAGGGAATACATTGATACGGTAATACAGATCTTCCCTGAAGAGGTTCTGCTTAATCAGTTCTTCGAGGTTGCGGTTGGTGGCTGCGATGATCCTCACATCGGTCTTAATAGTTGCCGTTCCTCCAACCCTGTCAAATTCACGCTGCTGGATCACTCTCAACAGTTTAACCTGGATAAGCAGGGGTAAATCTCCTATTTCATCGAGGAAAATAGTGCCATGGTCTGCCAGCTCAAAGCGGCCCTTTCTCTGGCCGGCCGCCCCTGTAAACGACCCTTTTTCGTGCCCAAACAATTCGCTTTCTATTAAATTTTCGGGCAGTGCAGAACAATTGACTTTAATAAAGGGCATGTTCGCCCTGCCGCTGGCATTATGAATGGCTTCTGCCACCAGTTCTTTCCCAACGCCGCTCTCGCCCCTGATTAAAACAGTGGCATTCGTTGGAGCCACTGTTTTAATCAGCTTATATACCTCCCTCATTTTACCTGAATTACCAATAATATTAACCGGACGGTTAGATCCTTTAAGTTCATCATTCAGCAGGGCATTTTCCTTCTTTAATTTTTCCAGCTCCTCTAATTGGTCCTGGCGCAGCTTTACAGCCTGGGCAATCATGGAACCAATGATACTGAGGGTCTCCTGGTCCTGCTCTACAGAAAAATTATCCGTTTTATCACGGTAAATACTGATGGTTCCGAGGGTGTCATCTTCGGCCTTTATAGGGACGCAAACAAAAGAAACGCCGCTGGCTTTCCGCAGGTCAAAGCCGGTCTTATTGAGGAACCTGCTTTCCTTTGAAATATCGGGAATGGTAATTGAACATCCGGTTTTCACCACCATTCCTGTAACGCCTTCTCCAATCTGATAAACGCCCCGCGCCTTGGCTTCTTTACTGATGCCATATCCATCCTCAATAAATATTTTGGATAAATCACGGTTTAATATGGAGATCATGCTTCTTTTAGCGTTGATATACTTGTTCATTAATTCAAGTATTGGATAAATTACATCTTTAATGTCGCGGCTTCCGTTTAAGAGCCTACTGATATCAAATAATAATGGTAACTCTGATTCTCCATAACAATCACGTCCATTTCTGACACAACAAACTAACATATCAAATCATTTTAAAAGATAATACACTAAAGGAGCCAGGACGGGAATAAAACAACTCCGGCAAACAAGATCACTAATCCGCTTCCAACTCCTTTAAAGTTAAGCACTTTTATCGTCTATAAAAATGATTTTAGTCAAAAAACACGCATTTATTTGACATTAATTCAAGCTTTTTGAACTATATTTTTGATAATTTAAAAATTAAATGGGTTTTATTTAGAAAATCATCAAAAGTTACATAAATGAAGAATTTTGACACTAAAAAACACATTGAAAATTTAATTTTTACTACCTGAATAATGTTTTTATTAAATTAAAACCATTTGTTACCTCAATTCAGGAAAGCATGTTCATTTACCATTTAAAACTGGCATTTAACATACCGAATCTTTATCTTATATATAAATGAAGTACTTCTTCCTGCGAAAGGCCGCGTTTAAACCTGCAGGCCTGTTCTTTTATTCTTGTCAGAAAAGAAATACATTCTTCCTTACTTAAACAAATTCCCTGGCTGCCGAGAAAAGCCTGCACAACAGTACTGCCCGAATGTTTTCCAAATATAAATTCGCCTTCAGCGCGCCCGATCTGAGCCGGGTTAACGAGCTGATAGGTGCTCCGGTCTTTCAGCAGGCAACTGGCATGAATGCCGGATTCGTGACTAAATACCTTACTGCCTGTAAGTGGCTTATGAGCAGGAATAGCTACTCCGGAGGCTTTACTCACCTCCAGCGAAAGCTTATTTATTATCCTCGTGTTCATTCCATGGACCAGATCGCTGCTTATTTCAAGGGCCATAACAAGTTCTTCGAGGGCGGCATTTCCGGCCCTTTCCCCCAATCCGTTCACTGTTACACTGGCGGCGTCGGCACCGCAGGCAAGGGCCATAAAGGTATTTGCAGTTGCCATGCCAAGATCGTTATGCCCGTGGAACTCCAGTGATCCCTCCGGATAACTTTCCCTGATCTGCCGGAAAAGCTCTGATGTTGTTAAAGGATTCAGAATTCCTACCGTGTCGGCAATCCTGACCCGGTTAACACCCAGAGCAGACGCTTCCTGAATAAAATGCAGCAGGAAGGGCAGCCGAGCCCTTGAAGCATCCTGTGCACCTATTGCAATATATTCAAACTTCCCGGCAGCATATCTCACCAGATTCTTAAGTTCGGCCATTACCCACCGGGTATCTTTCCGGAGGGATTTAAGTAAAATATCGGAAACAGGAAAAGATATATTCACCCCATTTGCTCCTGATTTAACAGCCGCATCAATATCATCTCTTACCGCACGACACCATGCCTGGGTTTTAAATAAAAATCCCGCTTCGGAAATGGCTTTTATTTCAGAGATCTCCTGCTTTCCCATTGCAGGGGTGCCAACTTCAATTTCTTTTATGCCAAGTTCGTCCAGCAACAGGGCAATCCGCATTTTTTCATCGAGATTAAAAACCACGCCCGGCGCCTGTTCTCCGTCCCGTAAAGTAGTATCAATCAAAAGTATCTCCCTTTTTTCCATTTATTTGAACTTTATAAAATTTCTCCCGGGCACATTCGTTTATAACCGAATACTTCCGGCCATTTATCTACTTACCCCGGCCATTCTCCGCATTAAATTAATATCCGGTTACGTCAGGCACACCCCCTGGCATTTCCCCGGCAGGTAACCCCGCATTTAAAAGCCTCCGGTGTTTTTACCGCTTTAACATTTTTACCATTATATACCCCTTCCAGTCCCTCATCTATAATTCCGGTCATCTGGATCACCCGGATCCCTGAATTCTGCAGAATTTTAAGAGGCTGACTGCCTACCCCTTCAACCAGCACAGCCCGGCAATCTTTCAGTGTTTCGGCCAGATCCTTCCACCGGCGATCACCACAACCGGTAGTCTTTACGGAACGTTCTTCAACATACTGAAACCCATTGGGTGTTTGTTTAAACAGGTATAAAGATCCGGCTTCACCCAGATGCATATTTACCAGGGCTCCCTCCCTGGTAGAAACAGCAGTATAAGGCCGGTCGTGCTCCGGCTTAAGAGGCCGCAGGGCAAACTCCTGAAGCATGCCAAAAGCATCGGTAAAATCGTGGCCCAGCAGGCCGGCAGCATCCGCCCTGCACCGGGCGCAATGAGACATAAGGCCCAGGTGTTGTTTTGCCTGGGCCCTTACAGACTTCATAACAGCGGAGGAAGGTTTTTCTATATCTTCAAAAGCGGTATCTTTTGTGGGCAGTACAGGAATGCAATTCATTACATCGGCGCCTAAAGAAGCTACCAGCTTTGCAATTTCCTCAATATGATGATCGTTGATTCCCGGCAGGATCACTGAATTAATTTTTACAGTGATCCCTTTCGCCTTCAGCAGGGGAATACACTCCAGTTGGTTTTTCAGCATCAGCTCCGCAGCCTCCCGCCCCCTGTAAACCTTTTTTTCATATCGTACCCACGAATAGATACTGCTGCCTATTTCAGGATCCACAGCATTTATAGTAATGGTTACATGAGTGACCCCCAGGGCCGCAACTTCTTCTATGTAAGGTTTCAGGTTCAAACCGTTAGTAGAAAGACAAAATATTTTCTCAGGAAATTCGAGCCTGGCCAGACGCATTGTTTCGATCGTTTCCCCGGGGTTGGCAAAAGGGTCTCCGGGACCGGCTATTCCAATTACCGAAAGGTTTTCAATATGCTTATCCAGTTCCTTAAGATATTCTGATGCCTGAAAAGGAGAAAGCACAGCGGAACTCACACCTGGTCTGCTTTCATTCACACAGTCGTATTTCCTGTTACAGTAATTACAACTGATATTACACTTCGGGGCCACAGGCAGATGCACTCTTGCATGGGTATGCCGGGCTGCTACGTCAAAACAGGGATGCGGGGGTATTGTGGGGAAGTCTGTCATAAATCATCAATTTTTATCTGTTATTCTGTAGTATGTATTTTAATTTCTACTCTCCAAATTTATTTTGTCTATTCTGCCGATCTATCTGTTCTGAATTCTGAAAGCGAACTTTACCGGCGCAATTTTTCTCATAAAGAATATTATTTTCTTTTATTGTAAAACCAACAGACAACATATATGCCAAATGCGAAACTATGTGTTAACGGCGTACTCACTTTAAAATAAAGCACTGATATACAATAACTTTAAATTGAAATTCATTAGATCATCGCCTAAACAGGCCATAAATAATTATACATTTTTGTAAAAACGATAAGAAAAAATTACAGGAATGTAAATATTCAACTATTTGATTATCAGTAAATTATGTGGAAAACTTTTTCTTATTCTTAAAAATATTCATTTTATATTTGCTATGTATAATTTCTTTTTAATTAAATACATCACAATTAAATATAAAATACTATGGCCATTAAAATTTCAGACAAATGCATCAGTTGC
>JAATFW010000163.1 GCA_015654985.1 Sphingobacteriales bacterium
GATGAAAAAACCGACCATTCTAATAATTGAAGATAACGACGATATCAGGGAAAGCACTACTGAGATCCTTGAGCTTGCTAACTATCAGGTACTGACAGCAGATAATGGCAAAAGCGGTGTTGAACTTGCAGGAAAACATCACCCGGATTTAATCTTATGCGATATCATGATGCCCGAGCTTGATGGATATGGCGTATTATACCTGCTTAACAAGAGCCCCGAAACAGCCACCATTCCATTTATCTTTCTAACGGCTAAAGCCGAACGGATCGATATGCGGAGGGGAATGGAAATGGGAGCAGATGATTATCTTACAAAACCGTTCGATGATGTTGAATTACTCAACGCCATCGAAAGCCGCCTTCTGAAAAGAGATAAACAACAGGCATTTTACAGCAAATCACTTGAAAATCTTGAAAATCTGGTTAACCATGGCGACGGCATGGCTGAACTGCAAAAGCTCGTGGCTGACCGTAAGATCAGAAATATAAAGAAGAAGCAGGTGATCTACTATGAGGGAGATAAGCCCTCTGGTCTTTACCTTGTTTTAGGCGGCAGGGTTAAAACGTATAAATTGAGTGAAGATGGCAGGGAACTTCTGACATCTATCTATGGTCCGGAGGAGTACTTTGGAATAAATGCCCTTTTAATGAACGATTTATATCATGAATCGGCAGAGGCTGTAGAAGATACCGCTCTTTGTATGTTACCGAAAGAGACAGTAGAACAGCTTGTTAACAGTTATCCTGAAGTAGGCAGGGAGTTTATAAAGATCCTGTCTAATAACCTGAAGGAGAAAGAAGACCAGCTTTTACAGCTTGCTTATCATTCTGTCCGAAAAAGGATGGCACAGGTACTGCTCCGACTTGCGGGCAACGATCCGGATGGAGGGATCCTTAAAATATCACGTGATGATCTTGCTGCAATGGCAGGGATGGCAACAGAAACAGTGAGCAGAACTCTCAGCGACTTTAAAGATGAAGGCCTAATCGAAAAGAAGGGAAGCCAGATTATCATTCTTAATTCAAAAAAGCTCATGACTATGAAAAACTGATCAGTATCATCTTTTCGTCTGACACACCTCATCGCCCCTGCGGCTTCTCATTCTTAGATTTGTATCTAATATATCTATTAAAAATGAGAGCCGTAGCTTATAGTATAAGATCTTTTGAAAAGGAGCCACTGGCAAGAGCCAATCATAAGAAGCATGATATTACTCTAATCTCTAATCCTCTGGGATTAGAGACCGTTGAATATGCAGCAGGGAAAGAAGCTGTAATTATTTCAAATGACGATTATGTTTCTGAGACTATAATAGCCCGGCTGGCCGATTTAGGAATAAAATTTATTACAGTCCGTTCAATGGAGTGTGATAATATTGATAAGACAGCAGCAACAAGATTGAATATTAAGATTTCAACGATTCCTGTTCCGTCCGGAGTGCCGGCTACCGGGCCGGAATTTGTTTCATATCAGTACGATATTGCGAGCGGCACTATACGGAATCTGGATTTCTGGCAGGAAACCAAATCTATAGCAGAGGCCCTGTCTGATTTGAATGCACGCAATAATAACATTACTCCTGCTGATATACAAAAGAGGCCGGAAGCAGGATGACTTCAAAAACTTTAATTGACAAGTATCGTGTGCCTGCACCACGATATACCAGCTATCCTACAGTGCCATACTGGGACCAGTTGGTACCTGCTGAAGAACAGTGGCAAGAGTCTGTAAGCCTCTCCTATAAACAAAGCAACGGGAAGGATGGCATTAGCCTGTATATTCATTTGCCGTATTGCGAAAGTCTCTGTACTTATTGCGGCTGTAATACAAGGATTACAAGGAATCATGCTGTAGAAGATCCATATATCAGAGCGGTACTGAAGGAATGGGAACTTTATAACCGTATTTTCAGTGAAAAGCCGGTTATCAGGGAGATCCACCTCGGAGGCGGGACACCAACATTTTTCAGCCCTGAAAACCTCCGGATGCTTATTGAGGGGATTCTGCAAAATTCTGTTATTCATGAGCATGCAGAATTTAGCTTTGAAGCCCATCCTGCCAACACAACTGCAGAGCACCTGCAAACTTTATATGATCTCGGATTCCGCAGACTAAGCCTTGGAATCCAGGATTTCGATCCCCTTGTTCAACTGATTATTAACAGGGTTCAATCTTATGAACAGGTAAAACAGGTTACAGAGCAGGCCCGGGCGATTGGATATTATTCTGTTAATTTTGATCTGATCTACGGACTGCCGGTTCAGAGTTTGAAGGGACTTAAAGACACGATTGAACAAACATTAACACTTCAGCCAGACAGGATAGCTTTTTACAGTTATGCCCATGTACCCTGGATTAAACCGGGACAGCGGCGCTATACTGAAAAAGATCTTCCTTCCACCAAGCTCAAACAGCAGCTTTATGAACTGGGAAGGGAAATGTTTACCGAATTTGGCTATGAAGAAATAGGGATGGACCATTTTTCCCTGAAAACAGACAGCCTCTTCAGGGCGCAGAACAACGGCGAACTTCACCGTAACTTTATGGGCTACACCCATCAGTATACTCAACTCATGATCGGTCTGGGCGTTTCATCCATCAGCGATACCTGGTTTGCCTTCGGGCAAAACGTAAAAAAAGTGGAGGATTACCTGGCAAAGATCGCAGAAGGAAAACTTCCGGTTTTTAAGGGCCATTTTTTATCTGAGGAAGACCTGGTTATCAGAAAACATATTCTGAACATTATGTGTAAGGGAGAGACAAGCTGGGCAGAGCCTTCCGCCAACTGCGAATCACTATCCGATGGAATTCAAAGGCTTATTCCCCTTGTTGAAGACGGATTAATAGAGCTTAAAGACCAGCACTTAAAGGTAACTCAGGAAGGCAAAAGATTTCTGAGGAATATTTGCATGGCTCTTGACGCCAGGCTTTGGGCAAATCAGCCCAAAACCACGATGTTCAGTATGGCCGAGTAAAAGACCCCGCTATTTCGCCTGAGCTTTATACAGGCCCTGGAAATCCCGGAGATGCATTTGCTGTGGTTTCTGAAGTGTATTTATTGCCATAACTGTCTGTGGCTTCCACCCTGATTATTGCTTATTATTAACAGGCTCTGCATGATCTCTGACCTCATATATCCTGTATCCAACCTCCCGGATCTTCGCAATTGTTTCAGGATAAGGCCGGTCGCAGACATCCACAAAGCCTACCTGGAAATTCTCTCCGTCAAAACGACCGGTAGTAGCCTGGTCTGAAAACTGATGCCAGTGAGTACCTATTATATTGGGATGATTTAAGGCTGAAATCACGTATCTCTCATAACAGCGGGCACGGTCTTCCTGATTATCTGTCTTTATTAAACCCGGGTGAAATAATCCCCGGTCTAATGCACCGAAATGAAATTCTCCGATCATTACCGGTTTATCCAGACCCTCAGGCAACGCAAAATTATCAAGGGTATGGCTGTAAATATTGTAGCTGATCACATCACAATACTTTGCACCTATGCGAAGGGCGTTTCCATTAGAGCGGGCAAAACGGCAACCCAGGTATAATTTATCAGGAGCAATTTTCTTAAATTCTTCCCTGATGTTCTTAAAATATGCTTCCGTAATTGCTGAAGAAAATTCCCGGCAATCTCCGGCAGCTCCGGCCGCAGGCTTTTCCTGTGAAACAAGCAACGCGTCCCAGCTTTTATAATCCGATTTCCATACGTCGTTCAGAGATCTGATAGTTTTGTACTTTGAGCGCAGCCGGTTCAGCATCTCAACTTTGGCCGCCTGTTTGGGTGGCGACTGCAAAGTCCACTCTGCCA
>JAATFW010000229.1 GCA_015654985.1 Sphingobacteriales bacterium
ATACGGGACACGGCAGTTTCTATATCAAGGTTCTTAAGGTAAGCCTCCTTACTGCCATAGAAAAACGATGTTTCAAACCTTCTTAAATCAAAGCCGCTCTTTTCCCTGAAGCTCCCTGAATTCACTTTTCCTGAAATAGTATCTATTCCGTAAACCAGGTTTTCAGCATTCAGGTTCAGATCTTTTATATTAAGATGTGCAAAATCCATCCCTCTTTTCAAAACAGGCATGTTGAAATTATCAAACCGGATATTGTTATTTTCAAAATTAATATCATCAGCACTGAATTTCCAGTTATTGGCCGTAGCCTCTGCGGCCTTTCCTGCTTCTGCAGCTACTATCTTTGCCTGTGCTTTTTTACCGAGCTGAAACAATATATCTGAATTAGTAAGGGCAAGGCTCTTCAGGTCGATCTTCTGGTTCTTCAGGTCTAACTGATCTGATTCTGCTTCAAGCTTCCCGATGTTTACATCCGCCTTCATGGCAGAGATATCGTTCTGATAGTAAACTTTTATTTTAGAGAAGTCGATGGTTCCCAGTTTAAGGCCGATGTTTATGGGTTCTGCACTTGCTGCCTCATGTTCGGCCATCGTTTTGGGTTCTGCCGCCGGCTTTCCCTGGATAACCCTGGCATTAACATCAGCGAGGGTGATCTTTGGAATATTGAAGTTCATCTTATCCAGGTCGAACTCCTTTACTCTCGTATCGAAGTGCCCCAGGTAGAACTTTACGTCATTTGCAGTTGGAGCATCGGTATAACTTATCCTGATCCGGTCGAGATTGATCTTATCAAGGGAAAATTTCATTGTAGAGGTAGTATCCTCAGGCTTGGGTTCTTTCTTTTGCTCGCCTGCGAAAGATTTCATAATATAATCAAAGTTGAACACACTGTCGGCATTACGCTGCACATGAGCAGTAATGCCCCTGAGATCTATTTCATTGATCTCAAGTTTATTGTTCAGGAGCTTCAGTAAACTGATATCCACCTTTAATGTATCTCCGGCAAGTAAAGTATCCCGCTTTTGATCTTCAAAATAGATGTCTTCGAGTACTAGAAGTTTTGGAAGATCAAGGCTGATCTTGTTTATTTCTACCTTTGTGCCTATCTTTCCTTCGAGGTAGTTAACAACTTTTGCCCTGGCAAAGTTCTGAACTGCAGGAACGCGGATCAATACAAACAGAAGAAGGACCAGGAAAATAATGATCCCGATAATCCATAGAATAATTTTTAAGGTGAGGGTACCGTATCTTCTCAAGTGCTGTAGCTTTTATTTTCCTAATTAATTGCAAAACCGGCGTAAATGTTTTATATGAGAGCATTTTTTAAGAGTTTTTATATGAAATCAATGGTTTTGTATACAAAACCGGCACTTAAGCGGATAAATTATCCGGAGCCGGTTTTCCTGGCTGTGCTGACCGGGGCCGGATCTTTTTATTGGCCTCATGCCCCAAAGCCATCCGGCAATATGCAATCCAGGCATTCTACCGAAGGGAAGTATGTTTCTGCTGAGGCCATTTTCAGGCTGTAACCGGGGATGCCTGCTGAGTTACTAAAGTGCCGCGATTATTAAGGTATAAAAGAGCCGGCCAGCGGCTGAGATAATAATCTGAAATGAATTATTTACAAGATCGATGAAATGGTAAAGCCGGTTATTTAAGGGAGTAACGTTCCGGAGAAATTTATAAATTCGTTTAGTTGGTGCCGGAGATCAATTAAAATAAAAGGTTAATTAAAACAGGCGATTAATGAAAGTAAAAGAGGGAGGCAATTGCCTCCCTCAAACCTAATCAACCAGATTAAAGCTGTCTTCAAGCCTGATGGCGTCAGACGAGCCTCCTATCATTATTCTGAACTCTCCCGGTTGTGTCACCCATTCTATCTTTTCGTTATAGAAAGAGAGTTTTTCTTTATCAATAGTAAAACTGATCGTTTTGCTTTCCCCGGGTTTCAGCATTACTTTTTGAAAATCCTTCAGTTCTTTTACCGGTTGTACAGGTCTGGCCACTACATCCCTTAAGTAAAGCTGAGCCACCTCTTCGCCGGCAACATTTCCGGCGTTTTTGAGTGTAAATGATACAGTGATCTGCTCATTCAATCCCATCTTAGCAGCGCTTAATTTTAAACCGCTGTATTCAAAAGTAGTATAGCTAAGGCCATAGCCAAAAGCATAGCGCGGGCTTTTTTGCATATCAATATAGCCTGAGCGGTAATGAGTATCCTGATCATCCTTTGCAGGCCTTCCTGTACTCAGGTAATTATAATAAATGGGAATTTGTCCTTCAGAACGTGGGAATGTCATCGGTAATTTACCGGAAGGATTATATTGCCCGTATAATACATCTGCAATTGCATTTCCTGCCTGGCTGCCCAGCCACCAGGTGTATACTATGGCAGGAATGTGATCGGCTGTCCAGTTAAATACCATCGGACGTCCGGCCATCAGCAGTACCACTACCGGCTTGCCTGTTTCCTGAATCGCTTTGATCAGTTCCTCCTGTATCCCCGGCAGGTGGATATTTGCCCGGCTTTTTGCCTCTCCGCTCATGTCGTATTTTTCGCCCATAGCCATTACTACTACATCGGCCTGTTGTGCTGCTTTGATGGCTTCTGCAAATCCTGCTTTCGACGTATCACTAATATCGCAGCCCTTTGCATACAGCAACTGAGTTTTGCCTGCCTGCTGCTGCATTCCTTCAAAAAGGGAAACCAGGTGATCTTCTTTTCCCCAGTCGACCGACCAGAACCCCTGCATGTCCTTTTCCGATTTCACCAGCGGGCCTATCAGGGCTATCGACTTCAGATCTTTGGAAAGAGGTAATATCTGATTTTCGTTTTTAAGAAGCACAATGCTCTTTTTGGCCACATCTCTTGCCGCTGCAAGAAACTCAGGTTTATTCAGAGTTTTCTTTTCCCGTTGCCCGTCGCTGAAACGGTACGGATCATCAAATAATCCCAGCTCGAATTTCTTGTATAAAATTCTGCGGACCGCATCATCGATCAGGTCTTCTTTTACTTTTCCGTCTTTTACCAATTTGGCAAGATTATTAATGTAACTGCGGCTTTCCATATCCATATCACTGCCGGCATGGATGGCAACATCAGCAGCCTCATAGTTGTCTTTTGCATATCCATGCTGGATCATCTCACCTATAGAACCCCAGTCGCTTACCACAAACCCTTTAAACCCCCATTTTCCTTTCAGGATATCTCTTTGCAGATAGCTGTTGCCTGTTGCCGGGATGCCGTTCAGATCGTTAAAAGAATTCATAAAAGTAGCGGCGCCGGCATCAACAGCAGCTTTAAAAGGAGGAAGATATACCTGCCATAAAGTGCGTTCGCTCATATCCACGCTGTTATAATCCCGTCCGCCGATAGCAGCACCATAAGCGGCAAAATGTTTGGCACAAGCCATTACAGCATCCAGATTTCCGAGGCCTTTGCCCTGGAAACCTTTTACACGCGCTTTTGCAATCAGCGATCCCAGGTAGGTATCTTCACCGGCACCTTCCATTACACGCCCCCAGCGTGGATCCCTTGCAATATCCACCATAGGCGCAAAAGTCCAGTGGATCCCTGAAGCAGCGGCTTCCGTGCCTGCTATCCGGGCAGATTTTTCAATAACATCAAGGTCCCAGCTTGCTGCTTCCGCCAGGGGAATCGGAAAAGTAACACGGTAGCCGTGAATCACGTCCTGCCCGAAGAGCAGAGGGATTTTCAGGCGCGACTGCATAGCAGCCTGCTGCATCTCCCGTGTAAATTTTGCTCCTCTTACATTAAGCATAGAACCAACTTTCCCCTGTTTAATCTGATCCACCTTATCGCCCGAAGTAGTGATAGGACCGGTGGCATCCCTGTCGCCGGTATATTGGTTTAGCTGACCTATCTTTTCTTCAAGAGTCATTTTTGCTATCAGGGCATTTACTTTTTCGTCAATGCTGACAGGAGTGGTGGCTGCTTTTTTTTGCGAATAAGAAGGCGCCGATAAGCTAATGGCAACAATAAGAAAAGGAATAATTTTTTTTATCATGTGATATTAGTGTTGTGTTAAAGAATGAATTGATTATTGTATTTTTTATAAAAAGGGATTTCAGCAATTTATATATATAATTCACAACCTATTACGTGTAACTTAGCATGAGTTCTGGTTGAATATACGTCAGCTCGTTTCGCCCGCTGAAATAATTGTTATAGAATCAGGAAGACGGTTTGTTTGAGCAGCAGGCAGCCATAAAAAATGCAGCGCAATAAATAAGTGGCGTGTTTTCATCTATATTGGTCCTGACATTAACCCGATACTCCTTCTTATTTATACGTGTGCCTGGATAAGAAATAGTACACCGGGGGGTCAATAAGTGCAGTAAAGGTATTGTTTTTTGGAATAAATACAAGGGCCCCGGCGCAATGTTTTTGAGGTAAATTATTGATTTGTAATCTATTAAGTGAATTTTGATACGTATAAATAGCTTTGTCAAACAGATTTATCTGATTGAATATCAGCCTGTACAGGATAGTGCAGCCAGATCTATCTGATATTTTGATACGCTTCCTTCCCCATGAATGCTTATTGGAAGAGGAAAGCGATTTCCTGTAATTTCATCTATAAAACTGTTCTTCAAAGGAAGATGATAGGCCAATACTGCGTAAGCACTCATGAATACCTTTAAAAACAGGTTTATCTAAGTTTAAACCGGGAAAGGAGAAAAGCAGGGATAAATAGCTGTGAAAACAGCAATGGAAACGCCAAAAATAAAAGCAGCTTACCTCTGGAACCCATAGCTGTTGAAGGTACTTCAGGGTATGGGGGGGTAAGCTGCTTTATGCCCTTTGCGATCTTCAGTACCTGATACAGGAACTCTGAATTACCTGATATAGGGCTCTGAATTAAATATAACTTTCCAGGATCTTAAAGCCCGAAGAAGTCTCCAGCGACACTCTTTCTATAGACGCAGGGATTACTATACAGTCGCCCATTTTTATATTAAGCTGCTCTTCTCCATATTTCAGGGTATAAGAGCCCTGTACGCAAACATGGATCACAAAAGAATCTATGGAAGAGTAATCCCGTTCAACAGATTGACTAAAGTCGAGTATTGAAGTAGTGAAGTAAGGGCATTTTACTACTTCAACAGGTTCATTTTTCCTCTTGTTATAGGTGGATTTATATTCATCATAGAATTTATAATCAATAGCAGCAAGAGCTTCTTCGGTATGTAATTCGCGTTTATTGCCTTTGTCGTCTACCCTGTCAAAATCATAAATACGGTAAGTAATATCCGAAGTTTGCTGGATTTCGGCAATAAGCAGGCCCTTTCCGATGGTATGAACTCTTCCTGCCGGCAGAAAGAAAACATCTCCGGCTTCCGCTTTTTCTTTATTCAGGATATCGGTAAGCCTTCCGCTATTAAGCTTTTCCAGATAAGTTTTTTCATCCACAGGCTGATTGAACCCGGCAATCAGGGTAGAACCCGGATCTGCTTCAATAACATACCACATCTCAGTTTTACCAAATGAATTGTGGCGCTTGCGTGCAAGCTCATCATTAGGGTGAACCTGTATAGAAAGATCATCGTTAGCATCAATGAATTTTACAAGCAGAGGGAATTCATTGCCGAAACGTTGATATACAGATTTTCCAACAAGCTCTTCTTTGTGATTTTCCAGAAGGGAAGCAAGGCTTTGCCCTTTAAGTGCGCCGTTCTCTACAACAGAAACATCACTTTTAACACCCGATATTTCCCAGGTTTCGCCGCAGTTAGGCAGTGGAGAAAAATCTTTACCCAGGTAGGTTTTGATCTTCTCACCTCCCCAGATTTTATCCTTAAATATCGTTTTAAATTTGAATGGATAGAGTTTTGACATGATATTTTAATTAGCTCTGCAATTATAGGGATTTTCTTCCTGAGCAAACGAAGCTGACACGAATTTTCTCAGGATCATAAAAAAAAACCTGAGTTTCTTCTGGAATAATTCCCGGGCACCACCCCTTACCACCCCAAAAAAATTACCAGATGTTGTTTTTTTTGTTATGAGGGGGAGGATGGTAAAGAGCGTAAACGGAGGGAGATACCGGCTGTACCCGGGCCGTACAATGTCTGCCCTCCGGCCGCTGCAAATTTGGTGTTTCTTCCGAAGTTCTTTCATTCGGCTTTCATTGTTCTTCCGAAGTTCTTCCATGCGCAATGAAAGAACTTTGGAAGCCGAATGAAAGAACTTCGGAAGAACAGGCGAACAAGGGGGCTTCACAGGGCGAACATGGAGCGGGGTATTTACGTCAGTTTTCCTGGCCGAAAATTTCCCATGCCGTATAATTTGCAGGTGGAAAATACCGGTAAATTTGGGAAGATCCCGGCAAATACCGGAGGCTGGCCTGTAATCGTTAGGATTCTGCAAAATGTCGCCGTATGTTTGTTTCAGAAGCAGGGCATACCGGTACAAACAGCAATGCTTTGGGTGGCATTGCCGGTATTTACGGTAGAAGAAAATATAAAGTAAACTACGAAGAAGGCAGGGAAAGAGAAACAAAAAATGGTTTAATTTTAACAAAATGGAAATTTTTTTAAGGAGCCGTGGGAGACCTCCCTGTTAAACAAGGCCCGCAGATCGGGAAAGTAACTGTATAATCCAGGCTGGAAGGAATCGGACGATCTGGTTTGAAAGAAACACGATGATTGAACGCAGATCAGATATCTGTTCGATAGCCGGTAGCGATTGCCCTGAAAAGGAACAGGGACCTGAACAGGAAACAGGAAGTTCCGGAAGAGACAAAGCGTAATAAAAGGGATACCAGGATTTAACATACAGGATACAGAATCCTGCCGAACTAGTGACAGTTTTACTAATCGTGCGAATATTAATAAAAAAGTGTATCTTTGTATAAAATACTTTCTGTATAGCAGAATTAATCTTCTATCCTTTAAAGTTCATCTTTGGATGAAGAGAGTACCGTAAATAATCCACCTCATGGTGTTACACGATTCATTAAATCAATAAAAATTTGTCATTCAAGAATTTAAATCTCATAGAGCCTTTATTAAAGGCTTTGAGTAACGAAGGATATATTAGTCCCACTCCCATACAGCAAAAGGCAATCCCTGTAGTTTTAGAACAAAAAGATCTTCTGGGCTGCGCACAAACCGGAACAGGAAAGACGGCAGCTTTTGCTTTACCAATTTTACAGTTGCTGAATGAACAGCCTGTTCAGAAAAAGCCTCTTATAAAGGCTTTAATATTAACGCCAACGCGCGAGCTTGCCATTCAGATTGATGAAAGTTTCGCTTCTTATGGTAAGTATACCCCCCTTCGTCATACCGTGATCTTTGGAGGGGTATCTCAGCAAAAACAAACCGATGAGCTAAGGCGTGGGGTAGATATCTTAGTAGCTACGCCCGGAAGACTGCTCGATCTTGTAGCCCAAAAATTCGTAGATCTTCAGCATATTCAGATACTTGTTCTGGATGAGGCCGACAGGATGCTTGATATGGGTTTTGTTAATGATGTTAAAAAGATCATTGCCAGGATTCCTGTTAAACGTCAGACATTGTTTTTCTCTGCTACCATGCCGTCTGAGATAGCACTCCTGGCCAATACCATACTTACCAATCCGGTAAGAGTAGAGGTTACACCTGTATCTTCAACAGCAGAAAAAGTAACGCAGGCGATTTTTTCCGTTGAAAAGCGAAATAAACCCGCTTTGCTTGTTCATCTGTTAGACAATAAGTCGATAGATAATGTGCTGGTTTTTACCAGAACGAAGTTCGGGGCAGACAAACTTGTTAAAGCACTGGCTAAAGCAAGGATCAGGGCCGAAGCAATTCACGGCAATAAATCGCAGAATGCACGGCAGAGAGCGCTGGGTTCCTTTAAATCGGGCGAACTCAGGGTATTGGTTGCCACGGATATTGCAGCACGCGGTATCGATGTTGACGACCTTAAATACGTTATTAATTTTGACCTTCCCAATATCCCTGAAACGTATGTACACCGTATCGGACGTACAGGCCGTGCAGGGGCAAGCGGAACTGCCTGGTCTTTCTGTGATGAGGAAGAAAGAGATTATCTGAAGGATATTAAGAAACTAATTCAGCAGCCTATACCCCTGGTTGAAGATCATCCTTATGCTTTATTCTTTAGTGAAGCTCCTTCAAATGCTCCGGCAAAAAAGAAACCGGCACAAAGCGGCCCGCAGAAGCGGTATAGCTTTAATAAAGGGAACAGAAGCGGCAGGGCACGTAATAGTGCTGTTGCCTGATAGCAGAAGGGCCTTTCGTTTGCCCGTTCATTCAGAAAAAAAAGGGGGAGCCAACTGTTTGGACTCCCCTTTTTCATAGGTAGATGTAAGATTATATCAATTATTATGCAGCCTGCTTATTTCTGCCGGTAGTTGGCGACATCCCCGGTTTCTTTCCCCTGAGGCTATCCAGATCAGAAAGGAGCATTTGCATAAGCTGTTTATCAGTGTTTCTTGTTAATTTATTAAGTTCTGTGATGGATATGTTCTTTTTCATAATCACTGAGTTTAATGTTTTATGTTCAGGATAATGCTAAAGCCATGCCATTCAAACCTGATAACTTTTTTGCTTTTATAAGATATTTAAAAACAGTGATTTATAAAACAGGGGATTTTGGCTTCCGGGTATTTTTCCCGACTGCGGGGTAAAAGTACCTGTTCTTGTTTTTATTCACTTTGGTAAGGGGCACTGCCCAGCATACGATACAACCGGCAGATCCGGCAACTAGCCATCCTCGTACTTCCATGTCATTAACGAAAGTGATTTGGAGATTAAAAGTGATTTGAAGATTAAGAGTAAGCTTTTAATATCTTCTCCTCCTGTTAAAACATAAACGCCTGGTTAAGGTTATCCTTTAAAATTTTGTTATGGAACAATTTGATATGCAGGTAATGCTGCAGGACGGCTCTTTTGCCGATTATATAGTGAAAACGGAAAGGGATTCTGATATTTATCAGATTTTTAAAGGCGAAAGCCTGCTGGCAACCTTTAAGACCAGCGGGAATGGCGACTGGAGCGTTACAGACAATCCGGGCAAAGTAAACAGCGATCTTGAAAGCCGCATAAAAGAACAGCTTAAAGGGCTGCGTACCTGATTTAAAGTGCAGGCCTGCTTTTATATCTTCTTAAATTAAATGCCCGCTTTTGTTTTTGCCTCCGCTTCGGCTTTTGCCTCTGGTTGGGGGCAATCTTTATTCTTTATTTCTTCAAGCGCAGCATCGCTTACAAGATTGTAATGCCTTTCGGCAAGCCGTAGGGTCTGGTCGAAACTGAAGAGTTTATAAAGCCAGTTTATAAAGACGATGATCCGGTTTTTTCCGCCATACATCAGGGAGGCATGGAGTACCATCCAGGAAATCCATGCCAGCACACCATTCAGGTGCATTTTTGGTTTTTCGAGGTCGACCACCCCTTTACCTCTTGCAATGGTAGCCATGGTACCGCGGTTGTTAAACTCGTATTCTTTTGCAGGCTCGCCCCGGTTGAGCCTCAGCAGGTTTTCTGCAAGATGTTTTCCCTGCGATTTAGCTACGCTTGCCAACTGGGGATGTCCTTTGGCATATAAGGGGGTTTCCATGGCGGCAATATCGCCAATAGCATAAATATTACGCATTCCCTGTACCTTGTTAAACCTGTCGACCTTTATCCTGCCTTTTATTACCAGGCCGGGCTCGATTCCTGCCGGTACATTGCCTTTTACCCCCGCGGCCCAGATGAGGGTTTTGGTGGGGATAATATTTCCATCGTCCAATAGTACGTTGTTGCCGTCGTAATCCTTTACAATTGCTTTCATTTTTTGGATAATACCTAACTGGTCAAGATATTTAACAGCATCGGCACCAGATTCGGCGCTCATATTGAACAGGGGCCTTTCTAACCCGTCGAGGAGATAGATATCCATCAACCTGAAATCAATTTCAGGGTAGTCTTTCGGAAGCATATTCTTTCGCATTTCTGAAATCGCCCCGGCAAGCTCAACGCCTGTGGGGCCGGCCCCTGCGATCACAACAGACAGATACTTCCGTCTTTCATCCGGATCTTTGACATCCAGCGCATCTTCAAAATTGTTGATCAGCCGGTTTTTTAATTTTACCGCTTCAAGCGTTGATTTCATCGGAAGGGCTTTCGACGCAATTTTATCATTGCCGAAATAATTGGTGGTTGCTCCGGTAGCCACCACCAGAACATCATAAGGGTATGTGCCGGTATCTGTTTTAACTTCATTCTTTTCCGGCAGAATAGCTTTAACTTCAGAAATTCTGATCCGGATATTGCGGCTTTTCTGGAATACTTTTCTGACCGGGAAGGAAATACTGCTGGGCTCAAGGGCCGAAGTAGCCACCTGGTAAAGCAGCGGCTGAAACTGGTGATAAGTAAGTTTATCAATCAGCAGTACATTGATTCCCTCTTTGTTATTTAGTTTTCTGGCAAGATCAAGGCCTGCAAAGCCAGCCCCTATAATAATAACCTTCATATCTCTCTTGTTTTCCTGTACGGATGCTACATAAAGTACAAGCTGAGCGGAGATTAGTTTTTAATAAGAGTAATACAGTTCAGAGCCAGTCTTTCTTTTTAAACCATAAATAGATCATGACAGTAATTGCGACCATCAGAAGCATCACCGCGGGGTATCCTATTCTCCAGCCGAGCTCGGGCATGTATTTGAAATTCATTCCATAGATCCCTACAATAAAGGTGAGCGGCATAAAGAAAACGGAAAATATGGTAAGTATCCGCATCGTTTCGTTGGTGCGCTGCGAGGATGTTGAGAAATAGGCGTTCATCAACTGGTTGATATTTTCGTAGAGGCTTTCATATACATTCTGCAGCCTGATGTACAGGTCCCTGGTATCACGGGTGGCGATGTCACCGTTACTGTCGATGTTGTCAATAATGTCGTAAGACAGAATCAGCATCCTTCTGACCAGGTCGATCTTACGCCGCAAATAATATAAGGCTTTTAGAAGCGGTACCTTACGGTTGCGCAGAAAAACATTTTCCTCATAATAATCTATAGACTTTGCTAATTTATTAGAAGGAGCATCGTAACTCATCAGACATGCTTTTACTACTTTATTTAATAAGGTACCTGTATTGTTGCACTTGCCCGACTGTATTGCTTTCATCAGATATTCCGTAAAACTTTGTTCCTTGCGGTGTACGGTGATGATGTACTCCTTTGAATAAAAGATCGCTATTTTATTTGTAAGTTCCTGGATGGTATCTGCTTCAAGTACCTCCTGGTCTGAATAAATACGAAAAATGATGAATGTGTACCCCTCTGTTGGCTCATATTTAGGAAGGTGATCAGACTGGAGACAATCATTTACCGAAGCTTCATGCAGATTATATTGTGCTGCAACCTTTTGCAGTTCTTCATGTTCAGGATATATAATATCGATCCATTCAAATCCATGCTCTTCTGTAGTTGCCATTTGCTTTAACATAAGTCTAAAGTAGTAATAAGTTGTAAGTTTTAGGTTGTAAGTTGTAAGATTTAGGTTGCAGGGTGTGAGTTGCGGGTTGCGGGTTGAAGGTTGTGAGTTGCGGGTTGAAGGTTGCGGGTTGCGGGTTGAAGGTTGCGGGTTGAAGGTTGTGAGTTGAAGGTTGTGAGTTGCGGGTTGAAGGTTGTGAGTTGCAGGTTTCCAGCGATTTAAAAAAATTGATTTATAAATACAACACATTTTTATAGCTGATAATCATTGAGTTGAGAATGTGTTTTACAGTTTGTGAGTTGCGGGTTGAAGGTTGTGAGATTGTGAGATTGTGAGTTGCGGGGCTGCAGGTTGTGAGATTGCTGATTTGATATACTATTTCCGTATTCAATTCGTAAATTGCCTGCTTTCAGAAATTCAAAAAAAAATGACATATCAGGATAAGCTTGCCGGAATACGCCGGCAAATGAAAGCAGACCAGACCGACGCCTATATTATTCCCTCTGCCGATCCGCACATCAGTGAATATGTGCCAGACCGTTATAAATGCATTGCCTTTGCTTCGGGCTTTACGGGGTCGGCAGGAACATTGGTAATTACACATGATTTTGCAGGACTATGGACCGACGCCCGGTATTTTGTTCAGGCTGAAGAGCAGCTACAGGGAAGCGGGTTTGAGCTGGTAAAGTTACAGGTACAGGCCACTCCCGAATATATCGGCTGGCTGGCCGATCGTCTGCCGGAAGGCTCAACGGTGGCTTTTGATGCCAATCTCATTTCTGTTCAGCTTGCGCAACTGCTCGAAACAGACCTTTCTGTTGCCGGTATTAAAATCAGCAGTGATAAAGATTATTTAAGTGCAATTTGGGAGAACCGCCCCGGTTTGCCGTCAGCGGCTGCTTATCTGCTGCCTGATGACATTACAGGAAAATCAGTCGCCTCTAAAATAGAAGAGGTGAGGGCGGCATTGAAAAAATACCGTACAAACTATCATCTGATCTCCTCGCTGGATGATATTGCCTGGTTGTTCAACTTAAGGGGAAGTGATGTAAAATGCAACCCTGTAGTATTGGGTTTTGCTCTGCTTGGCCCGGATAAAACTTCGCTCTTTATTGATAAAAGCAAGCTGAATGAGGAAGATAAAAATAAGCTGAAGCAATGGGGCATAGAACTGTATCCATATAATGGCGTTGCGGATGCGCTGACTTCTATCCCCGAGGGTTCAGCCATTTTTATAGATCCCAAAAGAAATTGCTATGCCCTTTTTCAAAAAGTGCCTCTACCGGTAACGGTGGTAATGGATACTAATCCAAGCGCGAACTTCAAGGCAGTGAAGAATGAGGTTGAAATTGCCAATACCCAACAGACGATGGTGCGCGACGGGGTTGCACTCACACGATTCTTTAAATGGCTGGAGGAAAATATCGGCAGCACGCGGCTTACGGAAGTTTCGGTGGCTGAACAGCTTTACCGTTTCAGAGCAGAACAGGAGGGTTTTGTTGGCGAAAGTTTCGATACCATAGCCGGTTATAAAGAACATGGTGCGCTTCCTCATTATAAAGCTACCCCTCAAAGCGATGTGGAGCTGAAGGCCGACGGGCTTTTTCTGCTTGATTCCGGCGGTCAGTATCTGCGGGGTACTACGGATATCACCAGGGTAGTTTCGCTGGGAAACCTTACCGAAGGGGAAAAAACGGATTATACCCTGGTATTAAAGGCTATGATTGAAGGGGCTACGGCACGTTTTCCGAAAGGCAGCAAGGGATATCAGATAGACGCCATTACACGTAAACCGCTTTGGGATTACGCCCTTAATTACGGACATGGTACCGGTCATGGTGTAGGGTATTTTCTCAATGTGCATGAAGGCCCCCAGATCTTTAACGCTTCTAACTGGCCTGTTGAAATTGAACCGGGCATGATCACTTCCGTAGAACCGGGTTTGTACAGGCCCCTGCGGTATGGTATCCGTATTGAAAACCTGGTACTGACGGTGCCCGATCAGGTAACAGAATTCGGCGAGTTCTATACGTTCGAAACGCTTACCTGGTTTTTAATCGATACGGCCCCTGTAAAAAAGGAATTGCTACTGCCCCGGCATGTAGAATGGCTGAACCGCTATAATCAGCAGGTTGTTGAAAAATTAGGGCCTTATCTTAATGAGGAAGAGCTGAAGTGGCTGAAAGAAAAAGCAGCAGCCATTTAATAAGTTATAAGTAACGTCTGCAGCTTTGAAAAAAAACTGTTTTAACTCTACTGCGGCTGCACAATGGATCATATGAAAAAATATGGAACCTGATTCCATATTTTTTCATATAATCCATTAAAAAACTCCGGTTAGGGCCGTCGGGGGCCGTTTTCACTGATCGTAGTCTTTATCATTGTCAAAGGTGAGTTCTTCCTCCCTGTATACATGAAATACATCTTCTCCCTGTACCTGAACTTTGACTTCATTCGATCCGTCTTCCTGATCTTCTTCTACCGTGGCTTTCCCCCGGGGGGTAATTACTTTATCGCCAAATTTATATTTTCCCATTGTTTTTGAATTTATTGAGCAGGGTGTTACAGAATAACAGCCTAAGGGGAATTTCGTTTGAATGAGGAAGCTAATTGACCAATGGCATGCAATCTTAAGGACTTCTATTATTCCATCAAACCCGGAAACTGTTTACATTACAGCAATACCCCTGTCAGGAACATTACTGCTACGGAGAAATAAATAATTAATCCTGTTACATCGACCAGAGTAGCTACAAAAGGTGCAGATGAAGTGGCAGGGTCGGCACCTAATTTTTTAAGTAACAATGGCAGCATTGAACCTGCCAGAGAACCCCAAAGTACTACCCCTATCAGGGCTACCCCAACTGTAATTCCTATTAAAATCCAGTGCGGGCCGTACATATCTGTGAAGAAGGTCCATGCAAAGATCCTTAAAAAGCCTATTGAGCCGAGCACTATTCCCAGCATCAGTCCGGAGATGATTTCCCTTCGCATCACACGCCACCAGTCGTTGATCGTGATTTCGCCCAGGGCCATAGCCTGGATAATGAGAGTTGAAGCCTGCGAACCGCTGTTTCCACCGCTTGATATAATCAGGGGCACAAACATGGCAAGGATTACAGCTTTGGCAATATCCGCTTCAAAGTGGGCCATGGCTGTCGCGGTAAGCATTTCGCCAAGGAAAAGTATTACAAGCCAGCCTATTCTTCTTCTGAACAAGCCGAAAATGGGCATATCCAGGTAAGGTTCATCCAGGGCCTCAGTACCCCCGATTTTATGGATATCCTCGGTATATTCCTCATTGGCAATCCATAGGATATCATCTACGGTTACGATTCCCAGCAACACATTATTATCATCTACCACCGGTAAAGCCACTCTGTTGTTCATTCTGAACACATTAATGGCCTCTTCCTGCGGATCGTTAACCTTCAATGAAATTAACCTCTGATCAGTAAGGTCGCCTATTTTAGCCTCGGGATCCGCAAGCAGCACTTCCCTGATCCTGATGTCGTCAAGCAGGACACCATCTTTGTCGATCACATAAATTACATCAATGGTTTCCGAATTTTTCCCATAGCGCCGGATGTGCGACAGTACCCTGTTAACAGTCCAGTCTTTTTTGACCGCTACATAGTCCGGGGTCATCAACCTTCCCACACTATCTTCTTCGTAACCCAGCAGGGAAAGCGCCTCTATTCTATCTTTTGCGGGCAAAAGTATGATCAGCTTTTTTACGGCATCACCTTTCAACTCGCTGAACAATGCAGTACGGTCATCCGGGGGGAGCAGGTTAATCAATTCTGCCAGTTTATTTCCCGGAAGTTTTTTGATGATCCTTTCCTGGGTAGGAAAGTCGAGGATCCTGAAAACATTAACGGCCCTTTTTATAGAGAGGGTATCAATAAATTTCACTGCGTAGTGAGGAAGTTCATCGATCAGGTCCTCAACATCCGAAATGTTAAGATCATCCAGGTAATCTTTTAATTGCGTATCGTCATCCTGTTCTATCAGTGCAACGATCTCTTCAACAACTTCCTCTTCCATATATGTACAGTTCTTTTTTACATCGTCATTCTTTTCTTTTCAATTTTGCAAAAGTGCCTTTTATTTTTTTAAAAAGCCGCGTTTTCCATAACAAATTTTCGGTATAAAACCGGTATAAAATAAATCTGCGTTTCCTTGCCGGCGCTCTACGTAATTAATTGAGGGTGTAAAACTGCAGAAGCGTTTATGAACGTCCTTAAAACAGATTATGTGATGAAGAACCGTTTGTTTCGGATACTTTCTTATACGATTATATATAACAGATAATATTATATATATTTGATATCATTTTAATATCAAATAAAATATGAAAACTGAAAAAATCATATCCGGATTAAATGGCTATTTAATCATTTCGGTATTCCTGGTTGCGGCAATTGTATTGATTGCCTTCTTTTACGGCCAGCCGGAAATTCTTGTTCCTGCCATTGCACTGCCTTTTTTAGTTGTTGTTAAGGGCCTGCTGATCGTTGCCCCAAACAATGCCAAAGTACTTCTGCTTTTCGGCAATTATAAAGGAAGCATCAATCAGAGCGGGCTGTTCTGGGTGAATCCTTTTTATCAGCGAATCAGTATCTCCCTCAGGGCGCGTAACTTCGAAAGTGAAAAGATCAAAGTGAATGATAAATTAGGGAATCCGATCCTCATTAGTGTGATCCTGGTGTGGAAAGTGAAAAATACTTTCAAGTCGTCTTTTGAAGTGGATAACTACGAAAATTTTATAAGGGTGCAGACTGATTCTGCCGTCAGAAAACTCGCGGGGAGTTTTCCTTATGACCATTTTGAAGATGAGCGTGCTACCATAACCCTGAGCACGAACTTTGATGATGTAAACAGAGCACTTGAACACGAGATTACCGAACGGATGGAAATAGCCGGTATCGACGTGATAGAAGCGCGTATTGCTTACCTGGCTTATGCTCCTGAAATTGCGCATTCCATGCTGCGACGTCAGCAGGCTTCTGCTATTGTTGCGGCACGGCATAAAATTGTTGAAGGGGCTGTAGGAATGGTAGAGAGTGCGCTGACCCTTCTTTCTGAAAAGCAGATTATCGAGCTGGATGAAGATAAAAAGGCTGCAATGGTTAGTAACTTAATGGTAGTACTTTGCGGCGACAGGGAAACCCAGCCGGTGGTTAACACAGGAACATTACATCAGTAGTTATGGCGGAAAAAAAGTCATTTGCATTAAGGATAGATGCAGAAACGATGAAGGCAATCGAAAAATGGGCAGCAGATGAGTTTCGCAGTGTAAATGGCCAGATCGAATGGATGTTACACAAAGGGTTAAAGGATGCAGGCAGACTTAAAAAAGAGGAAAAAAAGAAGGGGGGCACTGTTTAATGCCCGTCTGAGGAATTTACATCTTAAGAAGGACATCTAAGGAAAAACGGAGGGGCTGCGTCAGAGCATCCTGACAGGATTAAAAAAAGAAGAGGCTGATCACGTATGATACAGCATCTTAAAAAAAAAGATATATGTTGAATTTACTGTAGCCCAAAGATGAAACTCTAAAGTGAAGATTTAGTGAAGATATATTATTCTTTTGAATTAGTTTTTCAATGCCCCGTTTCTTATCCACAAT
>JAATFW010000073.1 GCA_015654985.1 Sphingobacteriales bacterium
AAAAACCATATTAATCATGCATTAAAAATCCTAAGAAGTAAGTTTTCAGCGTCAGTAATTTTACTTTTCCTTACAAATCTGTAATTTTTTTATTTTTTTTTAGGCCCTGAAGTCAATTTAACTGACATACCTTAAAACGGCCATAAATACAGAGTACGGTAAATCGTAAGCCGATCAAAAAATGAAAAAAAAGCAGGCAGATCAATTACTTTTAAAATATGCGGGAGGTAAATGTACTTCTGAGGAAGAGGCCCTGATAGAAGCAGGTCTCGTAAATGACTTTAGAAAAGGATATAAGGAGATTGGGGCAGAAGAAGCAGAACTGGCAGAAGGCCGCATTTATGAGGCAATACGCACCTACGCAAATGCACATCCTAAGACAAAATATATCAGATTGTGGCCGCGTATTGCTGCAGCCGCATCTGTCGCCGCAATTATCGTATTTTCGGCAGTTTGGTTTCTGAAGGAAAAGACTGAAAAACACGCTGCATCTGCCATGTGGTCTGCAGATGTTGCCCCCGGCCACCAGGGAGCGACATTAACGCTGGCCGGAGGAAAAAAAATTAAACTGGCAGATACCGGAAACGGGAAAGTTGCCATCGAAGCCGGTGTAATCATTTCAAAAACAGCAACAGGACAGCTTGTATATCAAATTAAAGAACAGGCCGCCAACTCATCGCCGGCAACAAATACCTTGTCGACAGCCAACGGAGAAACCTATCAGGTCCGTTTACCCGACGGAACCGCAGTATGGCTCAATGCAGCATCAAGTCTTACCTATCCGGTCACATTTTCAGCAAGCCCTGAGCGGCGGGTCAGTCTTGAGGGAGAAGCCTATTTCGAAATTGCACCGGATGCATTACATCCTTTTATTGTACAAAGCGGCAATCAGAAAACCGAAGTTCTGGGAACCAGCTTTAATATAAACAGTTACAAAAACGAGCCGGCAACAGTCACGACGCTTCTTTCCGGAATGGTCAAAGTTAGTTCCGGCCAGGATAAGTATTATTTGCAACCCGGAGAACAGGCCATTAACACCGGACGAAGAATTACTTTGACCAATACAGATCCCGAGGCTGTTATTGACTGGAAAAAAGGTGACTTTAATCTTAACAGGATTAACTTCAGGGAAGCTATGAGAAAGATTGCCAGATGGTACAATGTAGAGGTAATATACGACTCATCGGTCCCTGATAACATACGATCGGGTGGGTGGATCTCCCGTAATAATAAATTATCAGTTGTTTTAGAATCCATCGAATTGTCGGGAATCGTTCACTTCAAAATTGAAGGGAAAACAATCTATGTAACAAAATAAAAGCTGATTTCCTGCATAACTTAATTAACAGAAATATTAACATCAAAAATGAGAAAAATGAGAAAAAATCTACAAGCTAAGTCATAGCGATCCGGAAAACTTTATGAGAACCAGATCCCGGTTGTAGCCGGGACCTGGTCTGGATACTGGCCCTTTTATCAGTAAAATTAATTAATCGTTTAACCGCAAATGCCTCAAGTTTGGACGACCTGGCATTTGCAAAAGAACCATTTTATCAAATGTATCAAATAAAAACCAATAAAATTGGTAACACAAGACAACTCTGCCTAAAAATTTGGCTGATTATGCGAATACTAAGTGTATTACTTATTGCCTCCCTCATGCAGGTAAGTGCAGCAACATTCGGACAACGGATTACTCTACAACAACACAATGTCACGCTTGAATCTGTATTAAAGGAAATCAGAAAGCAGAGCGGATACGATTTTTTCTATGACGATAAAACAATCCCTCAAAATGAGAAGATAAGCATCTCGGTAAGCAATAAAGACATTAAAGAGGCCCTGGATGCTGCACTAAATGGTTTAAATCTGGATTACAGGATTTTAGGATCTGTAGTTATTATAACAAAAGAAGAAAAGAGTTCTTTATTAAATAAAATCCTGGCGCGCCTGTCGGCCATTGATGTCAGAGGAAAAGTGACAGACACATTAGGGAACAGCCTTCCCGGGGCAACGATATTGATTAAAGGCACCAATATTTCAACCAGTACCAACCAGAACGGGGATTATTATCTGGCTGATGTTCCTTCCGACGGTACATTAGTAATTCGTTACGTTGGCTTTACAGAGAAAGAAGAAAGGGTAAACGGGAGAAAATCCATTGATATCATCCTGCATGAAGACATTGCAGGCCTGGAAGAGGTGGCGGTTGTAGGATTTGGTACACAGAAAAAACAAAGCGTTGTAGGATCGCAATCGACCATAAGAGCGGAAGAATTAAAGGCACCCGTTCGAGACCTTACTACGGCAATAGCCGGTCGCCTGGCGGGAGTGATCGCCACCCAGCGAGGAGGAGGACCTGGAAATGACGGGGCCAATTTGTTCATACGCGGCGTATCTACCTTCACCACCAGCCCCCAGGGCCCGTTGCTGGTAGTCGATGGAGTTCCAGACAGGCAGATCAACAATATAGATCCTGAAGATATTGAATCATTCACTGTACTGAAGGATGCAACGGCTACCGCCGTTTATGGAACACGCGGAGCAAACGGAGTTATTCTGATCAATACAAGAAAGGGTAAAACGGGCAAGCCATCAATCAACGCCGAATTTGATCAGGCACTTACCAAGTTTACCTTTTTGCCGAAGTTCATCGATGCCCCTACCTATATGTCGCTGTTTAATGAAGGCATGACAATGAGAGGCAGAACGTCTCTTTATACTGAGGAGGCAATTAACAAGCATGCCACTGGCGAAGATCCCGACTTATATCCCAATGTCGACTGGTATAACGTACTATTTAATAAAGCGGGAAGTAACAACCGGGCAACACTAAATGTAAACGGAGGAAGCGAGCGTGCCCGGTATTACGTTTCTACCGGTTATTTTGGAGAAACCGGGCTCTTCAAGAATGATGAAATCCAATCTTACAATTCCACATTAAAGCTGAACCGTTTCAATTTCACCAGTAATATGGATATCGATATTACCGGCTCTACTAAACTGGCACTTGGAGTAAACGGTTATATTACTAATCTGAACACTCCCGCTTACGGAGTAAATGAAATCTTTGATCTTGCAACGCGAAGCGCTCCGCATATTATTCCCCCGCAGTATTCAAACAAACAATGGCCGCAGCTACCCGGTACCCGGATCAGTCCCTATATGGCCCTTACACAATCCGGGGTCAGTAATGCCTATAATAATGCCGTACGGTCAAATCTTCGTATTACCCAGGACCTTGGCACCATTATTCCCGGTCTGAGTGCGACGGCGATGTTTGCATTCGACGTAAACGTCAGCAATAGTCTTAACCGGAGCAGAACTCTTCAAACATATTGGGCAACGGGTCGCGATAACGACGGAAATCTCATTACGGAAATTTCATCGCCGGGAACAAATGAACTCAGCTTTTCACTTAACCGATACGGCGACCGGCGGTTCTATACCGAATCCGCGATTAATTACCGGCATCAGTTCGGTGTTCACGATGTTTCAGGTATGCTTCTTTTTAATCAGTCGGATTACAGTGACGCAACAGCCCAGGTAAATACGTATAAAGCAGCAATACCTTACCGGCAGCGGAATTTAGTCGGGCGTGCCAATTACGGATATAACGGCCGATACTATGCCGAAGCAAATTTTTCGTACTCCGGATCAGACAATTTTGCACCGGAGAACCGTTATGGTTTTTTCCCTTCTTTTGGTGTTGGTTGGGTAGTTTCAAATGAGAAATTTTTTGATGCGCTGTCAGGAGTAATCAATCACTTTAAACTCCGGTATACCTACGGCCTGTCGGGAAATGCAGGGCTCACCGATCCTTCACTTCGCTTCCTTTACCTCACCACTATCGCGGATGGGGACAGTTACACCTTTGGAGAGCCGGGATCAACCAGCACCCTCACAGGTTATCGCGAAGAACGTGTTGGCGGTAATGTAAAATGGGAAACGTCTTACAGGCAAAACCTCGGGGTAGAACTCAATTTTCTGAAAAACAACCTGCAGCTGATTGCTGAGTTCTTCAAGGAACGCAGGGAAGGTATCCTGCTGCCCAATTATGTAATTCCATATGTATCCGGATTCACCGGTTCCAACATCCCTTACAGCAATATCGGAAAAACAAGAAACGAGGGTATTGACCTTACCCTTGAATACGACAAAAGATGGACCGCCAATAAATTTCTTTCTTTCCGCGGAACGCTTACCTGCAATAAAAATGTAGATGTTTTCGATGGGTTACCACCCTGGAATTATCCCTGGCTCGACCGGATAGGTCATTCTATTGACCAGCGTTTCGGATATACCGCCATCGGATATTTTACCAGTCAGGAAGAGATTGACAATGCTCCGCAACAATCAGGAGATGTCCGTCCGGGCGATATACGGTATAAAGACCTGAATGACGACGGAATTATAAATGCCAACGACGAAAGCGCTATCGGATATGGCAGTACCCCACGTATGGTATACGGATTAAGCCTGAGCGGAGGACTTGCAAACTTTGATCTCAGTCTTTTCTTTCAGGGAGTGGGACTGGTCGATTTTAATTATACGAGCGGATTCGGCACCACTCCTTTTCCGGAAGGCGCTACCTACGGCAACATGTACACACAGATCCTCAACAGGTGGACACCCGAAAATCCGGATCAATCTGCCTTTTATCCAAGACTTTCTACCAACCAGGATGCAACTACCAACTATTATACAAGCACTCACTGGATAAAAAGGGCAGATTATCTGAGGCTGAAACAAGCAGAATTAGGCTATTCGTTTACGGGAAAAGTCCTTCTGAAAAAATTCGCATTGAGTAAATTACGTCTGTTCCTCAGCGGCACCAATCTGTTCACACTTTCTCCATGGAAATTTTGGGATCCCGAACTCGGAGATGGACGGGGAACAGTATATCCTAACATTTCCACCTATAATTTCGGTATCAGGGCAAATTTTAAATAAACCACTCAAAACAGAACAAAATGAGAACAATATATCGATTTGCAACTCTATTGATCCTGCTGGTCATCATTTCAGGATGCAGCAAAAATTATTTTAATACGCAGCCCGACAACATATTAACCATAGATGAAATATTTAAGAACAGAAACCAAAGCGAGCGGTGGCTTGCCGGATTATATACGCTGGTTCCTGACGTGTGGAACGGCGATACGTTCTTTTATACATACACTTGTACAACAGACGAGATGGATGTCAGTAACTGGATCAACCCCGTTATCAACAGCGGTGCACTCGACGCCAGCACTACACCTACACGGTTTATGGAATATTCAGAAAAGATACGGCTCGCATCGATCTTTCTTCAGAGGATTGACGAAAATGACGAAATCAGGAATGCGGTAAACGGACAGCAGCTCATTAAACAGTACAAAGGAGAGGCCCGTTTCTTAAGGGCCTATTATTACTGGTTGCTCATGAAAGAAGTCGGTCCAACAGTTATTGCCCCGCTTGAACCCGGCACAGCAGACGACAACTATCAGATTCCAAGAAGTTCCTGGGATGAGTGCGTTAATTTTGTTATGTCCGAAATTGACGCCGCAAAAGAAGACCTTCCACTCAACAATTATACTCCGGGAAGCACTTCTGAAATAGATGGAACTCAAACAGGGCGGATCAACAAGGTTATCGCAACAGCCGTTCAATCACAGGTGCTCTTATTTTCGGCAAGCCCGCTATACAATGGCAATACTGAAATGGCTGATTTTGTGAATCTGGATGGGAAGCAATTGATCCCGCAGACCTATGTTCCTGAAAAATGGGCGCAGGCAGCTTCAAAAGCAAAGGAAGCAATCGATATGGCGGGAGCAAATGGAAAGAGCCTGTACAAAGTTGCTGCAAGCGATCCTTTCAGATCAGCCTTTTTGTCGTGCAGGAACTTATTCTGGGACGGATGGAAAACTGAAGGCATCTGGCTCAGGGCATCAAATGATATTGCTAATTACGAGATAAGCATAGCTCCGCGGTCTACACAGGGGACTGGTTATAACGGGCTTGCTGCAGTACAGCAACTGGTCGACGATTTCAGGATGAGCGATGGCAGCAGTATCAGCAGCGATCCATCCTATCGGGAAGATGACTATGTCAGCACCGGAAACGATTATTATGTTGCCGGCACCAACGTAATGTTCACCATGCGCGAACCCAGATTTTATGCCGACATTACCTTTAACGGATCGGTAAACCCTGCAGTACCCAAACCCGGAGAAAACAACTCAAGAGTCGAGTTTTTTAATACCGGCACTTCAGGAAAGGCTGGAGCCCCCCGCGATTGGCCCAAGACTGGTTTTACGGCCCGGAAAAATATCCATCCATCCTTTAGCGTCAATCCATCCGTACTTGTAGCCCGGCCAACAATGGTTATCCGTCTTGCTGAGCTATACCTGAATTATGCCGAAGCACTGAACGAATCCGATCCCGGCAATCCTGATGTTCTCACTTATCTTAATGCTATACGTACAAGGGGAGGAATCTCAGCATTGCCTCAGGGACTGGATCAGAATACCATGCGGAAAGAAATACGTACCGAAAGGCGTATTGAGCTGTGTTTCGAGGGCCATCGATATTTTGATGTCCGTCGCTGGAAAATCCCCAATGAACACGGATCACAACAAGGCGGCATCTTCTACGGCATGAACATGGATGCCGGTATCAGCTTATCCGATCCGGCATTCCATAAGCGGATAGCCGCTTTCAGCCGTGCGGCATGGCAACGTAAATTCTATTTTTTACCATACCGTCAAAATGAGATGGACCGTAACAAATTGTTAGTACAGTTCCCCGGATATTAAACTTACTATTAAAAATATGCTGAAACAAACTATGATATTATTTGCCCTGCTGTGTATGTACACAGCAGAGGCACAGGACAATACCTATCCTATCATTCCAAAGCCGCAATCTGTTAAAGCTGACGCCGGTTATTTTGTTCTCGATTCGAAAACCGTTCTTGAAGCAGCCAATCCGGCAGCTTATAAAAGTCTTGAGCTTTTTGGACAAATGGTTGAACAACGTTACCGGATCAAATTAACAACGGCTATCAAAACCGGAGTAAAACACATTATCATTGAAAGCAGTAATGATACTGTTGAAAATGAGGCTTATCACCTGGAAGTGAATCCCAAAGAGATAAAGATAAAAGGAGGGCCAGCCGGATCATTTTACGCTCTTCAGTCGCTGTTTCAGCTCATTAGACAGCAGGAGGACGAGTTAATTATTCCGTCATGTACCATAGAAGACCGGCCTGCTTTTACTTACAGGGGACTGATGATTGATGCAGCGCGCCACTATTTCTCACTTGAAGAAATGAAAAAGATCATTGATGTAATGGCCTTGTTCAAACTGAACAGGCTGCACTGGCACCTTACCGATGATCAGGGTTGGCGGTTGGAGATCAAAAAATATCCGAAGCTGACACAAATCGCAGCATGGAGAGACTCCTCTATCATTGGGCGTTATAATGATTTTTCACCTTTTCTGTACGATGGCAGAAAACAAGGAGGCTTTTATACCCGAGAAGAAGCCCGGAACCTGGTAACTTATGCTGCAGAACGAAAAATAACAGTCATTCCGGAAATAGAACTGCCGGGGCACAGTACAGCAGTACTTGCAGCTTATCCTGAATTTGGGTGTAAAGACACCGCTTACCGGGTGCCAGGTTATTGGGGAGTACATGCAAGCATTTTAGCACCGAAGGAAAAAACTTTCCGGTTCCTCGAAGATGTATTAACAGAAGTAATGGAAATATTCCCTTCAGAATATATACATATCGGGGGAGACGAAGTACCCAAAGTACAATGGCAGGAGTCGGAAGATATTCAGCGGTTTATCCGGACGAAAAAGCTGAAGGACGAGCATGAACTGCAAAGCTATTTTGTAACGCGTATTGAAAAATTTCTTAACCGCCATGGAAGGAAGATAATAGGATGGGATGAGATTCTCGAGGGCGGACTTGCGCCAAATGCAACAGTAATGAGTTGGAGGGGTGAAAACGGAGGGATTGCAGCAGCCCGGCTGGGACATGATGTGATTATGACACCCGAAAATTGTTTATACACCGACTATTACCAGTCCAAGGATACAGACAATGAACCTTCAGCAATAGGCGGGTTCCTTCCGCTCGATCAGGTATATAACTATCATCCTGTTCCCGAATTATTAACAACCACAGAGCGAAAGCATATTCTTGGAGTACAGGCAAACATGTGGACAGAATATGTGGATAATAATAACAAATTGGAGTATATGCTTTTCCCCCGCGTTCTTGCGCTGTCGGAAATTGCCTGGACCTGCCGGACGATCCAGAATTACGATGATTTCTTTATCAGCCGGCTACCGGCACAACTGAAGAATATAGAAGCTATCGGGGTATTCTTTCGTATTCCGGAAGCCCGGGTGAAATTTTCAATACATCCCGGCACCGGCCGGAAAACAGCCGAAATTATTTCATCGGTTGCCGGCAGTACTGTATATTATACAGTTGATAATCATATAGCCAGCCAAACATCAGCTCTTTATACCGGGCCTGTTCTTTTACCCTTTGCCGGCAAGAGGGAAAAGCCGGTTATGCTCCGTTATGTTATTGTGACACCAGAGGGCAGAATGAGTAATGAATATAGTATCGTTTATAACAAATAATTTTCCGGCCAGAAAATCTATAAAAAACAGATAACTATGTGAGAATATGTTTCATGGTTATCTGTTTTTTCATTCCTGGACAGGAGCTCTTATTACTTAATTCCAATTAAACTAACAGTATCTCCGTTGTTATCAACAAATGCAGGGTCGTCTCTTTTGTTCTGAGCCTTGTTGGTTACAAAAGCATTCCCTGTTTTTGTATCAATGGCAACTGTATTCGGATGAGTTCCTGTTTTTAAATCAGCTAGTACATTAAATGTTTTTGTATCAATTACTGTTACCGTACCGGCCAGTCTGTTTGCCACATAAGCTCTGTTTTTTTCCGGATCAAAAGTGATCCCTAAAGCGCCATTGCCGGTTTTGATTGTTTTGATAACTTTACGTGAAGTTAAATCGATAACCGTAACGCCGGCAGATTTTTGATTGGCAACAAATAAACGATTGTTTTTTATATCGAATGCCAGGTTGGTAGAACCTTCTCCTCCTGTAGGAATTGAATCAACTAATTTATTAAGTTTAATATCTACCACGCCAATCTGATCAGAGCCCATATTGGTTATGTATAATTTTTGGGCTTTTTTATCTAAAGCAAGGCCTGTGGTGGTTTTTCCGGTATTTTCAATGATGCGTTCCAGCGTATTGGTTTTGCCATCAACTACCCAGATTTTGCTGCCGCCGCCAACATCACTTATGTAGATTTTGTTTGCGTCTTCATCAATAATGACTTCTCTGGGATGTGCTTTGCCGCCTGGTGCAACTATGGTATTTAAAATCTTTTTTGTTTTAAGATCAATTGCACTTACCGAGTTGGTACGGGTGTTGGTAGTGTACAAAGTTTGGGTTTTATCGTTTAATCCGATTCCAAATGCAGGGGCATCTGCAACGCTGATGCTATCAGTAAT
>JAATFW010000263.1 GCA_015654985.1 Sphingobacteriales bacterium
ATCCGGTAACGGGTTCCGTTCACAGATGAAGGGAGGGTAACCACCGCAAAACTGTCTGCATCTACCACATACGATTGTATGTTGCCCGCATAAACCAGGCGCTTTTTACTGCTCTTGCCGCTTTTAAAAAGAATAGCGTTATCAGATTTGGCAGACCTGCTAAAAGAGGAGGGTTTCTGGTTAATATAACCCTCATTTTTAATTCCGTCAAGATCGTAATAATAACCCGCCTTAAAATCACCCCCAACAATTTGTGCTGCAGAATGACCTGCAGAAAAGACCGCTATAAAGAAAAAAAGAAAAAATCGCATAGTTCCATTTTAGAGCCGCAATTTACGTAGTTTATATAAACCTGAGATTTTAAATTTTTCCCTCTGACTGATTCTTACATCTGCCCGACATACAACTTGTTTCCCATGCATTCAAAAGGTCCCGCCAGTCCCTGGCACCACAATAAATATTTCCCCTTGTCTCAAATCATATAATCCCAATTTCATAACTTAATTCTTCAAGGGAAGATGAGAATACCGATATCTGCGTAAGCACTCATGAGCACCTTAAAAAATAGATAATACAGTGAATACACTGTTTTATATCTTGTTTCTGTAAAATTGTGCACAAAACATTTTTACCCTGGTTTAAAAACCAGAATAAAGTGCTTTATTTAAAAAAACAAAGAAAATATCATTTAAAAGCAAATAACATTTCTTAAATAAATATGCCAACTACACTGGAGAGGAAACTCGGTCTTGCCCAGGCTACCGCTATTAACATGATCGACATGGTTGGTATCGGGCCATTTATAACTCTGCCAATGGTAATCGGTATGATGAACGGCCCGTGGTTTTTGTATGCGTGGCTGGCCGGGGCTGCTTTGTCGCTGGTAGATGCCATGGTATGGAGCGAGCTGGGGGCGGCATTTCCCAAAGCCGGGGGCTCTTACAACTTTCTTAAAGAAGCCTACGGAAAAAACAGCGCCGGGGGTTTTATAAGTTTCTTATTTGTATGGCAGACAATGATACAGGCCCCCCTGGTAATTGCTTCTGCAGCTATAGGCTTTGCCTCCTATTTTTCTTACCTGCTTCCTTTAAGCCGCCTTGGATCAAAATGCCTGAGCGGTACAATTGTGGTCCTGATTGTGATTTTGCTTTACCGTAAAATCGAATCCATTGGCAAAATAAGCATTCTGCTCTGGTGCGGCGTTATTCTTACCATGTTCTGGATTATCGGAGGGGGACTCGCACACGGCAATTTTCTGCAACCGGTAAAACATATTAATGATGGTCTTACCGTTAATTATGCTTTTATTGCAGCACTTGGTTTCGCCAGTGTTAAAAGCGTTTACAGCTACCTGGGGTACTATAACATTTGTCATCTGGGAGGAGAGATTGTAAATCCCTCTAAAAACATCCCCCGAAGTATGTTTCTTTCTATCGCGGGAATCGCCTTTCTCTACCTGATGATGAACATCAGCGTTGTAAGTGTGATACCCTGGCAGCAGGCAAAAGAAAGTGAGTTTGTGCTGAGTGTCTTTATGCAGCAACTGGCCGGAAATACCGCCGCCAAAGTAATTACCTGCCTCATTCTCTGGGTAGCATTCGCATCTGTTTTTTCGGCAACACTTGGTTACAGCCGTATTCCCTATGCAGCAGCAGCGGATGGCTCTTTCTTTAAAATATTCGCACGGCTTCATCCTACCAAACATTTTCCGCATATTTCCCTCTTATTTTTGGGAAGTATCGCTTTTGTTTTCAGTCTTTTGTTTAAGTTAAAGGATGTAATCAGCGCTATTCTCGCCATGCGTATCCTGATCCAGTTTATTGGTCAGGCTATTGGATTGCTGATACTCAGGAAAACCAGGAATACGCGCGAATTTCCTTACAAAATGCCCTTATTCCCACTGCCCGTTTTTCTTGCTGTTGCCATGTGGATTGGTATTCTGATTGCAACAGGTACTGCTATGGTTATAACGGGACTGGCAGCAATTGCATCGGGTACCCTTGTTTATTTTATAAAAGCAAAATTCAATGAGGAATGGCCTTTTAATAAACCGGAAACCGGCCTAAAGATGTTACACAACAGAATTTCCGATGTGGAAAAACCTTCTTAGATTTATAGCCTTATATTAAGATCCTCCGGCAAACGATCTTGTCTGAGAAGTTCTAACATTATAAATAAGATGATAAAGGAAAAAGTCGCATTCATTCTGGTTGGCTCTTTTTTAATTCTTTCTGTCTATGGGCAGGAAAAAACTGCAAAACAAAATTATAAAGTCGATATTGAAGCTTTCGGTGATAACAGCCGTCACTGGTATGGTATAGCTGATAAAGGCAATGTTATTAATCCGGTACAGGGGCAGCCACGTTATAAAGCCACGGAAATAACCAATATCGCCGATAATATATTGCTGTACCAGAAAGACAACGGCGGATGGCCTAAAAACTATGATATGATGGCCATACTTACGCAGCAGCAGAAGGACAGTGTTATTAACAGTCGGCACTTATCAAATACAACCTTCGATAATGGGTCTACCTATACCCAGATAACCTGCCTGAGCAACGTATATACTGTTACCCACCAGGAAAAATATAAAGATGCAGCCCTCAAAGGGTTCAGCTTTATCATCTCTTCTCAATATGAAAATGGCGGATGGCCGCAGTATTATCCTCTCGAATCAAATTACAGCAGCCATATTACTTATAATGACGGAGCCATGATCGGGATCATGCAATTGCTGAAAGATGTTGCTGAAAATCAACCCGAATATTCTTTCATAGACAGCAGGTTTCGCGAAAAGCTTAAAACAGCTTATAATAAAGGAATAGCATGTATTCTTAACACACAAATTAAGGATAACGGAAAACTTACGGCCTGGTGTCAGCAGCACGACGAGGTTTCCCTTAAACCGGCATGGGCAAGAGCATTCGAACCGCCGGCTATCTGCAACGGCGAAAGTGCCGGAATAGTACTCTTCCTGATGAGTATTGACCATCCGCGAAAAGAGGTCGTTAATGCAGTCCGGAGTGCTGAGTCATGGTTTGAGGAATCCAGAATTTATAATACCAGAGTAAAAGTTATTACAGCTCCGGTGCTCAATACTAAATTCCGGAAATCTGTTTCCGACAGGATTGTGGTCACCGATTCCACGGCAAGCCCCATCTGGACGCGGTACTATGAGCCCGGCACTCACAAGCCCTTGTTTTGTAACCGCGACAGTAAAGTAGTCTATTCGCTGGCGGAAGTAGACAGAGAAAGGCGCGACGGATATGCCTGGTATACTTATGCCCCGCAGAAAGTAATTGATAAGTTTCCGGCATGGCAAAAAAAACAGACCGGCGGCTGATAATATCCGGCTATCTTTGACCTTTCTTAAATTCGTAAATACATGTTAAAAAAAGGACTTCTTCTGCTTCCAGTTCTTGCTTTTATCTGCGTTCTTAAGCTGACGGGGCAAGCACATAAAACTTCTTTTAATGTGGTTCCCCTGGGAGTTAAAGGAGGGCTCGACGAAAGCAACCTTTCCGCTTACCTCATCGCCCCTGAGGGCAGCAGTAACTATATTTGCTTTGACGCCGGAACACTACACTACGGAATAAAAAAGGCTGTTGAAAATAAGGTTTTTAATACTTCCGCCGAACAGGTTTTAAAAAAATACGTTAAAGGATACCTGATATCACATGCCCACCTCGACCACGTTGCCGGACTGATCATTAATTCGCCGGAAGACAGTACAAAAAATATTTACGGGCTGCCTAAAGTTCTTAATGTATTAAGAGACAAGTATTTCACCTGGGATAGCTGGGCTAACTTTGCAAATGAAGGAGAAAAACCGGCTTTAAAGAAATATATCTACACATACCTTGAAGAAAATAAAGAAGTATCCCTTTCGGGTACGGAGATGACAGTACGGGCCTTTACCCTCAGCCACTCCAATCCTTACCAGAGCACTGCTTTCCTGGTTAAAAGCAATGATTCTTATGCCCTTTATCTCGGCGATACCGGCGAAGACGATATTGAGAATTCTGATAAACTGCAGGTGCTCTGTCAGCAAGTAGCGCCGTTGATTAAAGAACATCGTTTAAAAGCCATTTTTCTGGAAGTGTCGTTTCCCAATAAACAGCCCGACAATTTGCTCTTCGGGCATCTTACCCCTGCACTGTTTATGAAAGAGCTGTTTAAACTGAGCCAACTGACTGGAAAATCTACCTTAAGAGATGTTTCCTTTATCGTTACCCATATCAAGCCTTCCGGTAATAACGAACAAAAGATCAGGGTCGAGCTTGAAAGGGAAAATACACTGCATTTAAAACTTATATATCCTCAACAAGGGAAACTTCTGAAATTCTGATCCTATTTTACCGGTAATTCCCGTCTGAAAGTATTGCCGCGATTAACGGATGGAAATATATCCATTCAGATTTTCGCGTTTGGTTAATACAATCTGCCACAGATTATTTTTACGTGCCCTGAATGAAGCAGCGCAAACACTCAAATAATAAACCCACATCCGGTAAAATGACGAATGAAAATTATTTTGCAGGTCAGGCCAGGCCGCTTTAAATTTTCTCAGCCACTCCATTAACGTGCGGTCGTAATAAAGCCCGAAGTTGTGCCAGTCTTCAAGAACAAAATAGTTTTCGAATGCGCTGGTTATCTGGGCGGCAGAAGGAATTAATCCATTGGGAAAGATATACCGGTTTATCCAGGGGTCGAGAGAAACAGCAGATTCATTTCCGCCAATTGTGTGCAGGAGAAAAATACCGTCCTTTTTAAGATTCCTGGAAGCTACCTCCATATATTTTTTGTAGTTTTTATGTCCAACATGCTCGAACATTCCAATTGAAACGATACGGTCGAACTGTTCGTTTAAATCACGGTAATCCTGTAAACGTATTTCAACAGGAAAACCTTTACACCTCTCTTTTGCAATTTCTGCCTGCTCGTCCGAAATTGTTACACCCACCACTTCAACCTGATATTTCTCCGCGGCATACCATGCGAAGCCACCCCAGCCACAACCAATATACAGAACGCGTTGTCCGGGAGCAAGTTTTAACTTCCGGCAGATCAGGTCTAATTTTTGTTCCTGTGCTTCATCCAGAGACCGGGCATCCTCCCAGTAACCACACGAATACATCATATACCGGCCGAGCATTTGCTGGTATAAGGCGTTGCTGATATTATAATGCTTATCCGCAACTTCCATTGCCTTAGAGCGGGTTTGCTGATTAAATAACCTTACTTTTAATGCCTGAAAGAGCAGGCCCACGTTACCCCGTACTTTTTTTTCAATATCAGTATCAAGCAGTTTAAAAAAGAACTGATCAAGGGCTTCGCAATCCCACCAGCCTTCTGTATATGATTCCCCGAGTCCCAGCGAGCCATTTTGAAGGATTCGTCTGAACAAACGCTCATCATGGACAATAATATCAAAAGGCTGATCCCCATTTACTTTAATTCCGGCAGGCTGTAATAGTGTTTCGATAATCGATCTGTAAGTACCCATAATTGATTGAATATTTCCCTGAAACCTTGCAGAGCAGCACCGGAAGACCTCTTTTCCCGCAGCATAGAAGTTCTGAAAAGTTTTCTATATTTAACAAATTACCGGCCGGTATGGTTATCACATCAGTAGAATATTTACATACAAAATATAATTCATCATAATTGCCGGTGGACAGCACTTTCATTGCAATTAAAGTACAAGCTGTGTGTATAAACGGAAGAGCGTTTCTCCTGCATCTTTACATAAACCGGGATGGACACGCGAAGTTTGCACGACGGTACTCCGTGTAGCGGTAAGCCAGCGAAAACGCGAAGCTATATCAAGCTTGCTGATAGGCCCCCCTGTTTCATCACCACGGCAAATCCTTTCAAAAGCACAGAAATATTCTTTAACTTCTTCAATGTCAGTTTCTCCGGAAAATGCCCGCAGGCGACTGCAGTCCGGGTTAAACATCGCCTGTAAAAATTTCTGTTTCGCACAATACAGAATAATCCCTGTATTGAGAAACTCTTCACGCTCTACCCTCGGTACAAAGCGGATAACGGCATACTCAAATAAGTGATTCTCTTGCATTTTGCGCTTCTTTTACAAAAACATCAGAGTTCTCAATCCGTAAGTCTAAAAATTGAATATATACCTCCCGAAGTTCATCAGCAGACTTCCCTGCCGAATCAATTGCCAGCCATTCATCGGGGATCAAAGATACAATGGAACGGATACGTTCAGTACTAAGAACAGAACGGAATTTTTCATCTGCCGCATTAAGCTCTGAAGCCTTTGGCAGCAGCACGTGATCTTTCACCTGCCTGAAGGGGCTTATAGCCTGTTCCTTCCAGTTTTGCCATGAATGATGGAAATATAAAGAGGCGCCGTGATCTATAAGCCATAGTTCCTTATGCCAGATCAGCATATTGGTATTACGGACAGTGCGGTCAACATTGGTCAGCAGGCAGTCAAGCCACACCACCTCTGAAGCAAGTTTTGCGTCAGAATGAGTTACTGCCGGATCGAACGTGATAGCTCCTGAAAGATAATGAAGCCCCAGGTTAAGTCCGACACTTGCCTTCAGCAAATCCTGTATTTCCTCATCAGGCTCCGTTCTGCCAAAAGCAGTATCAAGATTGGCGAATACAATTTCAGGCACTTTTAAACCCGCTGCCCGGGCAATTTCGCCTCCTATAAGTTCGGCAATAAGTGATTTCGGTCCCTGTCCTGCCCCGCGGAACTTAAGGACATATAAAAAACCGTCGTCGGCTTCTGCAATTGCCGGCAAAGATCCTCCCTCCCGTAATGGGGTAACATAACGGATTACATTGACAGTTCTGAGCTGGGATTGACTGTATTGCATATATATTCAAAATTAAACCCTGACTTCAGGCGGAAAAACCAGTAAAAGATATCCGCTGAAAGAATGCATGAAAATTAGGCCAAATTTCCGGGAAATAAGGATTGAATTTAATATAAGTCAAATTATAACTGGTAAAAGCAATTTCCTACCCTTCGGTACGTCCTGCTGTAAGATGCATCTTAGCGTATTTATAAAAGCTTTCTGCCGGAAATGGAGTTTCACAATCCGGTCCGGCCTTGACGGTGAAGCTGGTATAAAAAATTTCCTTCAATATCTTTTGTCTGCTTACCCTGAATCCCTTACTTTCGTCAGATAAACATCAAAAAAGGCAATAAACTGCCATATTTAATTTTTTTTATTGCGAAACCAACCTTTTTTTCAAAAGTTTGTTCTTATAGTAATAAAAATGACAGCCAATGACACCAATAGAGATCTTAGAACAACTTGAGAACACAGCACAGGAAAAACATTTGTTTTATTTAAACGCCGGACGCGAATTAGTACAGAGTGAAGGTATCATATCCAAAACAGATCTGGATAACTATGATATGGCTAAAAAAAACTGGTTGATTGCCAGTGAGGCTTATCGCTCCTATTTAACAACATTTGGTTCAGAAAAAAAAGTTTCTTAAAGCTTTGCTGTCAGGAAAATTAAAAAGCTCGCTTTAAAGCATTTATATTGCTTTGAAAACGAGCTTTTCGTGGAGAATATCGGAGTCGAACCGATGACCTCTTCCATGCCATGGAAGCGCTCTAGCCAGCTGAGCTAATCCCCCTTTTTCAAATGAAATGCAAATATAGCGCTTACTTATAAAAATGCAAGAAATATTCATTTTTCTGAGCGGAGAAAAAAATCTGTACCCTGTAATCAGCACGCAGGCTAATAGCACCATTATTTTTAATATCAAATACGATTCTAATTCCTTTCTTCTTTAAAATAGCCTAAACAGAGGCCACAGATTTCCCTTTTCAAACAATCACTTCATCGCCGGGGCAGCACTGTAATACTCAAAGGCAACTTATTATCATGTTGATTTATTTTGCGCAAAGATATAAACATTATTTTATAGACTACAAAATTTATAGGGTAAATAGCATTGTAAAAAAAAATGCCTATTTTCGGCAATTGAACAGGCATACAGGCTTAACAGCAGCAGAATGCTCCTGTTATATTCAACATGCAAATTAATATTTATGCTTAGAACACTGAATGTTTTTATTTTCGCTTCCTTTCTTATACTTGTTTCTTCCTGCGGGAGAAATAATAAAAGCCAAAGCAATGGATCAGGTTTATCGGGCACCATTTCCATATCGGGAGCTTTTGCCCTTTATCCCATTACTGTAAAGTGGGCCAATGAATTTAAGAAAATACACCCTGATGTTACCTTCAATATCTCTGCAGGCGGAGCTGGCAAAGGCATCGCCGATGCCCTGGCCGGAATGGTTGATATTGGTCTGGCCTCCAGAGAGATCCATCCCGAAGAAATAAAAAAGGGTGCTTATACTATCTATGTTACAAAAGACGCGGTGATCCCCACCTTTAATTCGTCGAACCCCTTTTCAGCGGCATTGCTCCGGAGAGGATTAAAGCAGGAAGAGTTTGCAGCGGCTTTCAGCGGGCAGATCAAAAGCTGGCAGGAATTTGCAGGACTGGGAGGTTCCGGCCCGCTTCACGTTTACACCCGTTCTGATGCTGCCGGAGCCGCCGATACCTGGGCCGCTTATTTTGGCAAGAAGCAGGAAGACCTCAAAGGGATCGGGGTATTCGGCGACCCTGGACTGGCACAGGCCGTTAAAAAAGACGTTTCCGCCATAGGTTTCAATAACATTGCCTACCTGTACGACCTGGATACCAGGAAGCAGATCGGCGGAATCCGGGCGCTTCCCATTGATGTAAATGGCAACGGAAAAATAGACCCGGATGAAAATTTTTACGATACAGTAGATCAGCTTACCTCTGCCATAGCTGCCGGTAAATACCCTTCGCCCCCGGCCCGAAAGCTGGGATTTTTGTTTAAGGGCAAACCCGAAAAAAAAGAACTTACTGAGTTTGTAAAATACGTTCTCAACGAGGGACAGAAATATGTAATAGAAAACGGATACATCCCGCTCTCCGCAGAAGACGTGTCTGAGGAAATAAAAAAACTTCCGTAAATGCAGATCCGGTTATTAAAAGACAGGATACTGTCTAAGTTGATGCTGGCGCTTACTATCTTTTCCGTTTCGCTGGTAGCATTGATCGGGGCCGGACTTTATTACAAGTCGGTCCCTCTGCTTCGGGATAATACATGGGGCTCCCTCCTCTTTTCTTCTGTATGGGAGCCAATGAAAGGGCTTTTTGGTTTTTTCCCGTTTATTATGGGTACCCTATGGGTAACAGCCATTGCTATTATTATTTCGCTGCCGTTATGCCTGCTTACCGCCATTTACCTGGCAGAATACGCCGGTACTACGGTAAAAAAGATCGTAAACCCATTGGTTAGCCTGCTGGCAGGCATCCCGCCCGTCATTTTCGGAGTATGGGGCATACTGTTCGTGGTTGAATTCACAACAGGCTATAGTGTGCTTGCGGGAGGCATTGTGCTGGCCGTGATGATCTTTCCCCTGATCGTCAGCATTATTACGGAAGTATTTAATACGATCCCCCGTGAACTGAAAGACGCTTCCCTGTCGCTGGGCGCCACAAAATGGGAAACGGTCAGGAAAGTGATCCTGCGAAAAGCACTGCCGGGGATCATTGCCGCCATTGTGCTGGCGGTATCCCGGGCATTCGGTGAAACAATAGCCGTGCTAATGGTTTGCGGGAACGTGCCGGTGGCGCCAAAATCTGTTTTCGACCCCGGATACCCGCTTCCTGCCCTCATTGCCAATAATTACGGAGAAATGCTTTCAGTTCCTTTATACGATTCGGCCTTACTGTATGCTGCTTTTTTACTCTTTGTGATCATCCTGGTATTTAACCTGGTATCGCGGATCATTCTTAACAGGCTCGAAAGGAGGATCTCCGGATGAGAAGACGAAAATTTGAAGAACAGTTTTTTAAGCTGCTGATGGTATTAAGTACGATTGTAGTAGCAGGCAGTCTTTTCCTGATCGTGGGTACTATAGTTGTGAAAGGCCTTCCCTATATGAGCCTCGACATGCTCACCAAAACGCCCGAAGGGGGGTTTTACTCCGGGAAAGAAGGCGGAGTACTCAATGCAATTATCGGGTCATTATATATTGCCGGTGGCGCAACCATCCTCGGGCTGATCATCAGTATCCCCGTGGCAATATATATTAATCTGTACCTTAAAGGAAAATCGTTCATTCCGAATACCGTAAGAATGTGTTTTGATGTGCTTTTCGGGATTCCTTCCATTGTATACGGCGCTTTTGGGTTCATCCTGATGATCTATCTCGGCATGCGGGCATCCCTGCTTGGCGGAATCATTGCAGTTACCCTCCTGGTGATCCCTATCCTGATCCGTACACTGGACGAGATCATCAGCACGGTACCCCGCGAATTACATGATGCCGCCCTCTCGCTCGGCGCCACCCGCTGGGAGGCATCAAAGGTAGTGCTGCGGCATATCATCCCGGGTATTATCACAGCAATCCTGCTCTCTTTCGGACGGGCAATAGGCGACGTGGCCGCAGTGATGTTCACAGCCGGTTTCAGTGATAACATTCCAGCATCACTGGGTGAACCAGCAGCATCATTGCCGCTGGCCATATTTTTCCAGTTAAGCAGCCCTTCGGCCGAAGTACAGGGCCGGGCTTATGCCTCGGCTTTTATTCTTACCGTCATAGTGCTCGTTATTACTGTCTTAGCCAATATATTATCAAAACGATTTTCTAAACACAAGATCTGAGAATGACAAATGCTCCTCATATAAGCGTACAGAATCTGAATGTTCAGATCGGAAATAATCTGATACTCAAAGATGTCAATATCAATATACCCGATAAAAAAGTAACGTCGATTATCGGCCCCTCAGGATGCGGCAAGACCACCCTTCTGAAAACCTTTAACAGGCTGCTCGATAATACTGCCGATGTAAAGATCAGCGGCAAGGTGCTGGTAGACGGCGAAAATATTTATGATCCCGGAGCCGAAGTAACACATATTCGTAAGAAAATGGGACTGCTATCACAGAGGCCTTTTCCCTTGCCTATGTCTATTTACGACAATATCGCTTACGGGCCGCGAATTCATGGAACAACGAAACGGAAAGACCTTGATCAGTTGGTAGAGCATTACCTGCGGGCCACCGGCTTATGGGATGAGGTGAAAGACAGGCTCCATTCTTCGGCAACCCGTTTGTCTATCGGGCAGCAGCAGAGGCTTTGCCTGGCAAGGGGACTGGCTGTTGAGCCTGAAATCATTCTCGGCGACGAATCAACGTCGGCCCTCGACCCGGTTTCTACACAGAAGATCGAAGAGCTTTTCCTGGAGCTAAAAGAAAAATACACGATTGTGCTGGTAACCCATATTCTCAGGCAGGCCAGAAGAGTATCTGATTATATCATTTTTGTATATATGGGGCGGATCATCGAGTTTGGCCCTACAGAGGAAGTGCTCTTAAATCCGCAGGAAGAACTTACAAGGGAGTACGTAAAAGGTTTTATCAGTTAATCGGTCACAATAAAATGCAGTTCCTGATCAGGATCATTTTTTTTATTTTGAGGGAAGCCCTACTTTTAAGAATCACAAATTTCCTGCGCAAAGTATCTTTTGCTGCGCCTTAATAATTTAATCCGATGAGTAATATTTATGTAAACGACCAGAAGGAACTGGAAGATATTGAAATCCTGGAAGAAGCTATCCAGGCATTTAAAAGCGGGACCTTACCGGAAGACCGGTTTAAGAATATCCGTACCTCCAGAGGTGTTTACAGTCAGCGGCAGCCCGGCGGCCAGATGGTCAGAATCAAATTGCCGCTTGGAAGGGTAACCTTCAGCCAGTTGCTTTGCCTTGCTGATACTTCCGATGAATATTCCACGGGGTTGATCCATTTTACCACCAGGCAGGACATACAGATCTACAATGTGAGCCTTGACAGGACCGTTGAATTATGGACCAAACTCGAACAAAACAATATTACACTCAAAGGTGCCGGAGGAAATACCGTCAGAAATGTAACCGCTTCGCCGGCAGCCGGAATCGACCCGGCAGAAGCCTTTGACGTTACGCCCTGCGCCTGGACTGTTTTCCAATACTTCCTTCACAATCCAGTTTGCCAGGAGATGGGCCGGAAAATTAAAATGGCCTTCTCATCCGGAGATACCGATACCGCTTTTGCGTTCATCCACGATCTTGGTTTTATTCCCGTTGTCAGAAAGAATGGCACTGCGGAACAAAAAGGGTTCAGGGTACTCATGGGCGGCGGACTCGGCGCCCAGCCTTTTCCGGCCGGGCAGGTTACAGACTTCTTACCCGAAAATCAGGTCATTCCGTTTACAGAGGCTGTCCTGAGAGTATTTAACAGGTATGGCGAACGGAATAACAGGAGCCGTGCAAGACTGAAGTACCTCGTTCAGAAAATGGGAATGGACGAATTAATAAAGCTTATTGAACGGGAAAGGGCTACGGTGACTTTTAAAACCTTTGAGATCGACCCGGCCGTTATTCCCGTTCCCTCCATCCCTTCCGTTCATTTTTATGATACTGAAATAAACAAGCCCGCTGAATTCGCGCTGTGGATTAAAACGAACGTTTTTGATCAAAAGCAGGCCGGATATCACGGGGTGTATATAAAACTTCCGGCCGGAGGTGATATCACCTCAGAAAAGATAAGAGCACTGGTAAAACTGCTAAGAGACATTGCTTCCGACGATATCCGTATCACCCAGGATCAGAACCTGCTGCTGCGCTTCGTTAAAAAAGGAGTACTTCCGTACCTGTTTATGCAGCTTAGCGATCTGGGGCTCGCTCTCCCTGGAGCCGGTGGCCTGGCCGACATTACTGCATGCCGGGGTACCGAAAGCTGTAATCTCGGGATCTCCAACAGTCTGGGCCTGGCTACAGTTCTGGAAGATATTATTATGAGCGAATACAGGGCCCTGATAAGCACCTGCGCCATCAGGATAAAGATCAGCGGGTGTATGAATTCATGCGGGCAGCATGCTGTTGCAAATATTGGCTTCCATGGAAGCTCCATGCGTACTCCTTCAGGCATCCTGCCGGCTGTACAGATTCTTCTCGGCGGGGGAATTACCGGCGAAGGTTCGGGTAAAATGGCGGATAAAGTGCTTAAAGTGCCTGCCAGAAGGGCTCCGGTAGTATTGCGCCTGCTTCTTGACCATTACAGCGAAAATGCCGGGAACGGAGAGACCTATATTAACTATTACCTCCGTTTTGGCAAGGATTTCTTCTATCATCTGCTGAAACCCGCTGCTGATCTTACAGACCTGCAAAAGGAAGATTTTATGGACTGGGGTCAGAAAGAAACCTATAAAACCCAGATCGGAACAGGAGAATGCGCAGGCAGCCCCACAGATTTGGTAAGCTTCCTCATTGAAGATGCCGATACCAAATTGACAAAAGCACGCCGCGCTTCTGAAGAGGGCTGCTTTGCCGATTCTGTTCATCATTCTTATACTGCATTCATCACTGCCGCCAAGGCCCTCCTGCTTAAAGAAGGAGTGTCAAGCAGCAGCCAGTATCATGTTATTACTGATTTCGACAAGCATTTTACGGTGCCCGCCGGTCTTTACCAACATAAAACCTTTGAAGACCTGGTAATGCAGGTGAACCAGAAAGAGCCCGGCAAAGATTTCTCAGCAATGTACTTCAAACAGTCACTTGATTTTATCAGAAATATCGAAAAGATTGAACAGAAATAAGAATCAACCCTTCAGATCCGCATCCTCTGGATCCTTACGGCATTTAAAATTGCCAGCAGAGCTACTCCCACATCGGCGATAACGGCTTCCCAGAGGTTTGCAAGCCCTCCGGCACCGAGGGCCAGGACGGCTATTTTAACGGTCATGGCCAGGATAATATTCTGCCAAACAATGCTCCTGGTGATCCTGCAGATCTTTATAGCAGAAACGATTCCCGAAGGCTGGTCGTTCTGAATTACCACATCGGCAGTTTCGATAGTCGCATCGCTTCCCAGTCCGCCCATGGCGATCCCTGCATCCGCGAGAGCTACAACAGGGGCATCATTTACCCCGTCGCCAACGAAGGCAATATGCAGGCCCCGGTCTTTAAGCTGCTGCACTTTTTCAACTTTCCCCTCAGGCAGAAGGTCGCCGAAGGCTTCGTCAATCCCCAGTTGTTTCGCCACTTTATCAACCACCGATTGCTTATCGCCCGAGAGCATCACTGTCCGGATGTTCAGCTTGTGCATTTGCCTGATGACCCGGGCCGCATCTTCTTTAATTTCATCGGCAATGGTAATATAGCCTGCATAGCTGCCATTTACTGCCACGATAACGATCGTATCGGTTATCTGTTCAATTTCAGAGGGAAAGGGAATGTTATATTTCCTCATCAGCTTTAAATTGCCTGCCAGTGCTTCACTGCCGTCTATAATGCCCTTCAAACCATGCCCGGCAATTTCTTCCACGTTTACGGCTGTAATACCGGTTGCGGCGTCACCGGCATAATCAACAATTGCCCTGCCAACAGGGTGGGTAGAATTTTTTTCAAGGGCGGCGGCGATACCTGTCAATTTCTTTTCATCAAAATCATTTACAACCAGCTCCTGTACTTTAAAAACCCCTTTGGTGAGCGTCCCTGTTTTGTCCATCACAATGGCATTCACCTTTGTCATCACATCGAGAAAATTCCCCCCTTTAAATAAAATGCCGTTTCTGGAGGCAAGACCTATTCCGCCGAAATACCCCAGGGGGATCGATACCACCAGGGCACAAGGGCAACTGATCACCAGGAATACCAGTCCGCGGTACAGCCAGTCGTTAAAATCATAATGAGCAGCAAAGAAATAAGGAATGACCACCACGGCCAGGGCCAGGAAGAACACAATCGGAGTATATATTTTGGCAAAAGCAGAGATAAACAACTGCGTTTGCGATTTCCGTGCAGTAGCATCCTGAACCATTTCAAGGATCCTGCTCAGCTTACTGTCTTTAAACAGCGCCGTTACTTTTACATCGGCAACGGTATTTAAGCTGATCATTCCGGCCAGTATCTGCTCCCCCTTGTATTTGGTATCCGGTTTACTTTCGCCGGTCAGGGCAGCGGTATTGAATGACGAGCTTTCCGAAAGCAAGACCCCATCGAGCGCAGCCTTCTCACCAGGCTTTATCCGGATGCTTTCTCCTGTGAGCACTTCTAAGGGTTTTATGACCACTGGTTTTCCGTTCCTGATAACTGTAACTTCATCAGGCCTGATATCGAGCAGTGCTTTAATACTCTTCTTCGCATTACTCACGGCAGCGCCCTGGAACCACTCGCCAATGCTGTAAAAGACCATTACCGCCACACCCTCCGAGTACTGACCGATATAAAAGGCCCCCAGGGTTGCCACACTCATCAGAACGAACTCATTGAAGATGTCGCCGTGCTTTATTTTCCTGAAAGCTATACCCAGAACGCTCCAGCCCGCCAGGAGAAAGGCCACGCCGTTTGCCACCAGCGACAGGCTCTTTTGAAGTTTTAAACCGAAGGCATACTCCGATACCAGCATAACAGCAAGGATCAGCAGCGACAACAGCAAATTCCAGTGCTTCAGCCATGAAGGTTTATCAATAACAGGTGCTGGACTGTAGACCCGTGGTTTGCAGCTTTCGTTATCACAACATTCATTGCTCATAATACTGATTTAATCTGTTAAAGAATTCCCCGGCCGTACCGGCCACGTATGTGAACCGGCAGGTAAAAAACCAATCTAACGACGCAATATAAATAAAAATAAGAAACGTCCGGGATGTTAGATGTTTGGAGTATCCTTTTTGGAAAGTAATTATCAAACTGCAATTAATATATTAAAATCTATATATCAATTAAATTCAAGGTGTTACACCGATTAAATATATAAAAAGTTTATGCCAAACTGTCAGACCAGCAGAATTGCATATGAGCGGCGTAATTGATATCTTAGCCCTTCTATTTTTTCCCGGTTTGCGATATTATTTTCACATAGGTTATCACGGAACAAATTACAGCGGCTGGCAGCGGCATCCCAATACGGTAACGGTCCAGTCTGTTTTAGAAGACGCCCTGCACAATGTTCTGAAGATACCCATTTCTGTTTCCGGCTGCGGGCGTACCGACGCGCATGTACACGCCAGCCAGTTCTTTTTCCACCTCGATATTGAGAAAGCATGGCATTTCGACCTCATCTTCCGGTTGAACAAGACACTCCCTGATGATATCGCCATCTTCGACATTATCCCGATGGAAGGACTCCCCCATGCGCGCTTTGATGCCACGGATCGATCGTACGACTATTTTATTCACACATATAAAGACCCTTTCCTGAGCAATTTCAGCTCACTGTACCTAATAAATAGCTATGATACTGCGTTAATGAAGCGTGCTTTGAAGCTGCTGCTAAAATATAACGACTACCACGCTTTTTGCAAGCTGCCTACAAGAAATGAGCATACCATCTGCAATATCACCGAAGCCGATATGTTTATAGATGAGAGCGGCGATAAGATCAGGTTCCATATTTCGGCCAACCGTTTCCTGGGAAAGATGATCCGGATCATTGCAGGGAAGCTAATCGATATAGGCACCGGCAGGGTAAGCATCGACGAGTTCGAGCATCACCTGATCAACCCGAAGCTTCCACAGATTGTTAAGCCAGCCTACCCGCAGGGATTGTACCTTAGCAAGATAAAATATCCATATCTGGATATTCCACCGCGGAGTACCTTTTGCAGGATGCTTGCAGGAGAAGGAAATTCGTGGAAAATGATATGAAGAATTACTTTAAATAGAGAATAGCAAATGATGAATAACGATATAACACCTAAAAAAATAAAAGCTGTAATTTTCGATCTGGATGGAACGCTGGCAGATACGCTCCCATTGTGCATTGCAGCTTTCAGAAAATCAATAGAGCCGCTTATCGGCAAGCATCTTTCGGATGAAGAGATTATCGCCACCTTCGGCCCCTCGGAAGAAGGTACCATCCTGGCATTAGCACCACAGCATTACGAAAAAGGAGTTGCCGATTATCTGAAACTCTACGGCGAATTACATTTTATGTGCCCCGTTCCGTTTGAAGGCATTAAAGAGCTTCTGTACGACTTAAAGAAGATGGGGATAAGGATTGCAATTGTTACAGGCAAAGGAATGCACAGTACCGAAATCTCGTTGAAGCAATTCGGATTAGCCTCTTATTTCGAAATTATTGAAACAGGGCAACCCTCCGGCCCGGTAAAGGCAGATGGTATCCGGAAAGTTCTAAACTATTTCACTGATCTGAGCCCCGATGAAGTGATCTATGTGGGCGATGCCCCCAGCGATATCATGGCCAGTCGCGAAGCCGGCGTCAGGGCTGGCGGTGCGGCATGGGCAGATACTACCGATGGGGTACAGCTAGAAAGCGTGCTTCCCGATCATATGTTTTACGACGTTGAGGATTTCAGGGTGTGGCTAAAGGAGGCAGCTTACATCTCTCCCAATAGCCAATAGCCAGCTTTCTCAGCCTTATATTATTCAAAGCGATTCATTGTCAGCGAGTTTTTTATGTATTCAGACGGGGCCATGCCAAATTCATCCTTAAAGCATTGCCTGAAATAAGTGATGCTGTTGATGCCCACCATATAAGATATTTCAGAGATCGTATACTTCCCGGTCAGCAATAATTTTTCAGCATGGCGTATCCTCACTTTCCTGATAAATTCGTTGATTGATATCCCGGTAAGCGCCTTGATTTTGCGATAAAGTGTAGAATGGCTCATCATCATCTTATCGGCAATAAATACCACATCAACCTTGTCAGAATCGATATTTTGCCCGATAACGGATGTTACTTTTTCGATAAATTCATTATCTATCCTATTCAATGAATCGGGGATCCCCGTGTTTTTATTGCCGGTGTTCTTCCTGATCAATTCCGCAAGTTTTCTCCTGGCGTCCAGCAGATTAATGATACGGCTTTTTAGCAGATCTGCGCTGAATGGTTTGGTCAGATACGAGTCGACGCCAATGCTATAGCCCTCTTTGCGGTCCTGAACAGCATCTTTTACCGTCAGAAAAATAATGGGGATATGGCTTGTTCTGATATCATCCTTTAATATTTTGCCCAGCTCAAACCCGTCCATTTCCGGCATCATAATGTCGCTTACAATAATATCGGGGATGTGTGCGTATGCTTTTTCAAGGCCTTCTTTGCCATTCGCGGCTGTATAAACCAGGTAATATTCCGACAGCGACTGGAAAATATAATCCCTGATGTCATGATTATCCTCAACCACCAGCACAATGGGTTTGCCATCGGGCCTCCTCCCTTTATCACTAACTACCGTATCTTCCTGAAGCACAGCATCCAGGTGAATCGCATCGGGATAGGTATTCCCGGTTTTAATCCTGAACCGGAAAGACGACCCCTCACCCAGCTTGCTGTCGACCATTATCTCTCCCTCGTGGATGGATACCAGGTTCTGAACCAATGCCAGTCCAATGCCGGTACCCGATACATGCCTGTCTTTTCCAACCTGGTAGTACCTTTCAAAGACTTTAGGTATTGCATCCTCCGGAATCCCGCTTCCCGTATCGCGGACTTCAATTTCGGTATAATGAATATCGTTTTCAGCCGCTTCTCTCAGGGCCAGCACAATGTTGCCTGTTTGCGTATACTTAAAGGCGTTGAAAAGCAGGTTCTCCAGTATGGTGGTGATAATGTCGGGGTCGAAGTACAGAACCGGGTTTTTACTTTCGGTAACAATTTCAAAATGGATGCTTTTGTTGGTGTTCAGCTCCTTATATTTCAACCCGGTCTCGCGTACCAATTGTTCAATATTTCCACGGAACACCGCAAGCTTTTTACTTTGATTCTCGGTTTTCTGGAATTCCAGGAGCTGATTGATCAGGGTCAGAAGGCGCGATGCACTTTTATGGATCATAGAAATTTTAGACGAATGCGTTTCCGAAAGCCCCGTCTCGCCCTTCAGGTCTTCCAGCGGACCCAGGATCAGCGTCAGTGGTGTCCGTAATTCATGCGTGATATTCGTAAAAAAGCGAATCCGTTCATCGTGTAATTCCTGTTCCTGCCGGTGATTTATCTTTTCTAAAACCAGTGAGTTTTCGAGGTCAAGTTTGCGTTTGTAAAACCGCAAGCCAAACCAGGCAATAAAGGCAGCCACCAGGAAATAGATCGTTTTTGCCCACCATGTAAGCCAGAAAGGAGGTGCGATAGCTATTTTGAGAGAAGTGATATGGTCTGTCCATTCCTGGTTCCTGATCCTCGACTTGATAAGCAGTTCATATGTGCCGGGAGGAATATTCCTGAAGGTAACGGAGTTTTCTTCCTGTACCCTATACCATGAATCCGCCAGGCCTTTGAGCATATAAGCGTACTCCGCCAATTCATTTAATGAATAGTAGGGCACATTAAACGAAACATTGAAGGTATTCTGCTGATAATTCAATTCAATGCCGTGAGTTACAGGAATGTCGGCTTCGTTATCTGATGATTTTAATTTACTATTATAAACCCTGAACCTTCTAATAATCGTTGCCGGCAATCTGATATGCGTAGGGATCGATGTCGGATCAAAGTAACATACCCCATTTTGCGAACCGAAAAATATTTTTCCTTTAGAGTCCCTGGTAACAGAACCACTCATAAAGTCGCCGAGCGGCACGCCATGGTGATAGTCGTAATTAAAGAATTTTTTCTGCCCCGGTACAAGCCTGCTGATTCCCCCGATACTGCTTACCCAGATATTGCCGGATGTATCTTCTGTTATTGCCCGGATGTTGCTGTTGCTGAGGCCGTCTTTTTCGCTGAAGGTTGTATATCTGCCGCCATTGCCGAAACACACCAGACCTTCGCCGGTAGCCACCCACATTTGTCCCCGGGTATCCTTGTAGATATAATTTACGGTATTTGAAGGAAAGCCGGAATAAGTGTCGCAGACCTTCACCACATTGAGATCCTTATCAAGGATAGCCAGGCCCTGGCCGAAGAATCCCACCCACAACTTCCCTTTGTCGTCTTTTGAAACCGCCCTGACCAGATTACCAGGCAAGTGCGAGTTGCCCGTCGAGTAAAGCTTTCTCTGCCGGGTAGCCGGATTATAACAATATAAACCACTGCTGCTCCCTATCCAGACAATGTGGTCGCTGTCTTCGTAAAAGCAGCGGATATCTGCGTCGTTCCCCTCTGCCCGGAAATGTAATATCCGCTGGTTTTGTGCATTAAGGACATTTACACCTCCCTTGAAGGTACCAAACCAAAGGTTATTTTTTGAGTCGCGCATTGCAGTCAGGATCGCATCGTCGGCTATCTTATCTGCCTGCTTACTGATCACCAAGGTTCTTTTCCCGTTCTCAAAAACATTGACGCCTCCGCCATCCGTTCCCACCCATATCCGATCGTCTTTGTCACTGCTTATCCCCCAGGCCACCGGGTTATTTAAAACGTCTTCCCTGCTTTGAATAGGTGAATATGCCCAGGTTCTGAACAGAGGGGGCCGGTGACCGATAAAATTAACGCCGCCACCATACGTCCCAAGCCATATATTGTTAAATGAATCCTGGAAAATGCTGCGGATAGTAGGATTGGATAAGCCGCTGCCGTCGTCGCTATAGGTGATGTTCTCCAATGAAATATGCTGGGGAGCAAGGAACATATTGTGCTTTATATCTAATATGCTCACCCCTCCTTTTTCCGTACCGATCCAAAGTTTACCATCATTAAGCTGACTGATCGTATAGATATAGTTTGCTGTAAGCGACGCGCTATTTTGGGAGTTATGCCTGAAAACGACGAATGATCCCCTTTCACTATTGAATAAAGCCAGGCCGTTATTGGTGCCGACCCATACATTGTCGTTTCTGTCGACATATATCGTCTTCACTTCATCCCCCGGTAAGCTTTCGTCATCGTTAGCCCGGTGCCTGAAATTTCTTATTTTTTTGTCTTTTAATGAAAGTACGCTTAATCCGGCATTTACGTGCCCTATATATAAATATCCCTTATTGTCTTCGTTTACAGCCCATACGTTATCGCTGACCATACCGGGGATCGTTTCACGGTTGTAATGTTTAAACCTTCCGGTTTTCTTATCGAAATACTCAACCCCTCTGTAATAGGTAGACAGCCATAGGTTACCGTTCACGGCATTGGTAATATCAGTCACATCATTGGTAATAATACCCGGGGGATTGGCGGTGTTATGTTTATAATGAGTTATCTTCCCGGTATTACAATCAAACCTGTTCAGTCCCTCCCGCTGTGTGGCTATCCACACCGCGTCTTCAAATTTGTCTGCATATACTTTATTGAGCTCGTTTCCGCTGATCGTACCAGCTCCGCGGCCCTTTTTATAGACCCGGAATTTATTTCCATCAAACCTGTTAAGACCAGATTCTGTTGCAAACCATAAAAATCCCCTCCTGTCCTGGGTTACGCTTACCACGTAATTACTGGAAATTCCCTGTTCGATGCCGAGCCTCTCTATATCATAGTGCCGGGGCTGCGCAAAAAGAAAGCACGGGATAAAAGGCAGCAAGCAAAGTAATTTTAAAGGCATATAATTATTTAAACGGTTGATCAAAGATAACAATTGTCAATCACCAGGCATCTCCACCGGCCGGTAAAACCATAAATTGACCGATCCCCTATCTACAATTGACGGATTCGTATACGCATGCAGGGGGCCGGTGTGGTTAACTTTGTTGAAGTTTATTAACCAAAAACTTAAATATATGAAAAGGTACTTTACTCTACTATCAGTTACTCTGTGCCTGCTATGGGGATGTAAGAAAGATGGATTTGTGGATGTCGATGGGTTACCGCCCTCCATTGAGACCACATCAGACCACATAGCTACAGAGCCTGGGCGCGAATTCATTATCCGGGCGCGGATTGAAGACAAAGATGGCATCAGCTCTGTCAACCTCAAAAACGCGGCATTCAGCCTCGACAAAACCATTGATCTTACATTAGACAGCACTGTTTATGAGTATGACCTGAGTTACAAATTCAAGACCGGGATCGATCTGGCAGGCGATAGCTTTCCGGTTGATATTACCGTATTTGACTTAGGAGGCCGCTCAACAAAAGCAACGATCCTAATTACCATGGACGGCGACTTCACTAATCCGGTTTTCAGCGTGGCGCCGGATGAAGCCATTACCGTACTTTTGAAAAGCACGACCCGGTTAAATGTGAAGTTTACAGCAAACGATGATAAAGGGCTCGGACGCGTATCCGTCAGTATCCCCGAAATAAACTATTCGAGAGAAGTAACTACTTTCAGTAATTCCGGGAAAACGCTGGAATTCAATGAGCCCATCACTTTACCATCATCATTGGCTACCTATACCCTCAGCCTTCTTGCTGTTGACAAAGCAGGACTGGAAACCTCAAAGACCAGCGTGATAACGGTGTCTGAAATGCCCGACTTTCCAAAAATGTACCTTGCCGACGTAGCAAATGCGGCACAGCTGAACAGCGACATATTGGGTATTCCCATGCTTATTGAGCATGCAGGCGAATATACCTATAAAGCCCGTTATTATTCCGCAGCTGCAGGTACCGAAATTCGCTTCATACCGCAAAAAACTGATTTTAGTCCGATAAGTTTCGGGATTGACCCCGTTAACAATAGTTTACTTACCGACGATCCCGAGGTCTCTCTGCCAATAGTCCTCCCCGCAAAAAGTTATTATGAAATAAACTTCAATATAAAGACCGGGGCATATTCAATAGCGCCCTATGTGCCTTCAGATGCGCCGCTGGCTATCGGGAGTCCCATGTTACTCGATCCTACCCGTCCAGGAGAAGGATCCATCCCGCTCCAGATAGGATTGGTGGGTAGTGGCGTGCCCAATTCAGGGAACTGGAATACAGCGGAACCGCTGATACTCAAACAAAATACCGATAATAAATATCTTTTCTCTGTTGAAATGACACTGGAAGCAGGAGCTACGCTCGGCTTTATCATCCAGGCCCAGCATTCATGGGGATGGTGGCCGGAGCCATTCTGGCGTTGGGACCGCGGGGACGACCCGGAAGTTAACATTGCAAACGCTGGAGAGAATCCCGGAGACTGGCATGTAAAGACGTCAGGAAAGTATATTTTTAAATTCGACACACATTTAAAACGTTCTCAGTTCTATCCGATTAACTAATCTTAAACTAACAAAATGATGAAAAGATACCTGGCGTTGCTGTTACTGGCGCTGCCCTTCTGTTTGCTGGCTCAGAACAAAGTCACAATCACAGGGAAAGTTACCGCAGCAGAAGACAATGAAACCCTGATAGGTGTAACCGTTAAGGAGAAAGCACCAAAAACGGAACCTCAACAAACATTAATGGTCAATACACTCTGGATGTCGGTAAAAATAGCATGATCGTATTTTCATACACTGGTTATCTTAGCAAAGAGGTGCTGGTAAATGAAAGCCGAACCATCAATGTAACCCTTCAGAAAGATGATAAACTACTGGATGAGGTAGTGGTGATCGGCTACGGGGTGGTGAAAAAAAGCGACCTCACCAGTTCCATTAGTACGGTAAAAGGATCGGACCTTAAAACTACCACCACAGGAAACGCAATGCTCTCCATTCAGGGAAAGACAAACGGCGTACAGATCACCGCAGGTGGCGGCCCTGGTGCCGCCCCCCCGGGTATTTATACGAGGAGTAACAACTGTCAACGGTTCAGATCCTTTATACGTTGTCGACGGTTTCCCCATATCCGGCAATATCAATTTCCTCAACCAGGATGACATTGAAAGCATCGAAGTACTGAAAGATGCATCCGCAGCCGCCATCTACGGAACCCGCGGATCAAACGGGGTTATCATGGTGACTACCAAAAAGGGCGTCCGTGGAAAAAACACATTCCAGCTCAATTCGTCTCTCGGACTGCAAACGCTGAGCAAGCCCAATCTGGCAGATGCCGCCACCTATGAAAAGCTGTTCAAGGAGCGCTATACAAATGATGGTAACGAACCGATGTGGAATACCCCGGAGGGCAGCGATATCAGTACCGACTGGTGGGACCAAACCGTGAACGACTTTGCACATACGCAAACCTACAACCTGAGTTTCCAGGGAGGCAGCGATAAAATTATATACAGCGGAAGCCTGGGTTATTTTGACCAAACCTCACAATTCGATGTGGGCCAGTGGAAGCGTGTCACCGGGCGGTTCAACACTGAATATACATTTAGCAAGACAGTGAAAGCCGGGATGAATTTAGCACCCAAGTATGAAACATGGAACGACACCCCTGATCTATTCAGTTCAGTAATGCGTATGGACCCGACTACCCCCGTTTTCAGGGCCCAGGAAGATTGGGTGACTAATCCGTTAAACAATTACGCCCGTTCAAATAACAACCAGGTGTGGAACCCGGTAGCAAGTATAGCACGCGAAAACCGGCACAGCAATGAATATGGCCTGATGATGATCCCCTATCTCAGCGTTGAACCGGTAAAAGGATTGATTGCCCGCACCCAGTACAGCATTAATGCCAGATTCAGGATG
>JAATFW010000014.1 GCA_015654985.1 Sphingobacteriales bacterium
CTATTAAAAATGTGCAGAAGCGGGAGCGCTGCCATTGTTTTTGGAGTAATACTTTTTTGGAGTTTCAGTTCCGTTGCCCAGAATATAACCGTTTCGGGAACAGTAACAGATACCAAAGGAGAGACTCTGCCGGGGGTAAGCATCCTGGTAAAAGGCACCAAAAATGGCGCCTCCACTAATGTTGCCGGCCAGTATACATTGAAGGGTGTTCCTTCTGACGGGATCCTGGTTTACAGCTTCATGGGATTTAAACCCAGGGAGTTTGCTGTAAAAGGGCGTAAGAAGATTGATCTGAGCCTCGAGCCGGATATTAAAACCCTGGATGAGGTAGTGGTAGTAGGATATGGAGCTGTAAGAAAGTCTCATCTTACGGGCTCAGTTAGTAAACTGAAGAACGACAATCTTGATGAAATGCCGACCTCCCGGCTGGATAATGCCCTGGTGGGTAAAATAGCGGGAGTAAACATACAGAATGTAACATCTGAAGCCGGCGCAGCGCCAAGTATCAGGGTAAGGGGATTGAGCTCTATCAGCGCCAACTCAGATCCGTTGGTGGTAGTTGACGGACAGCCGGTTCCTGATGGCCTTGCTTTTATTAATCCTTATGATGTTGAATCGATTGAAGTGCTGAAAGATGCAGCTTCTGCGGCTATTTACGGTTCGCGCGGGGCCAACGGGGTAATTATTGTAACCACCAAAAAAGGGGTGGCCGACCGGCCTAAATATACGGTAAAAACGTTTTATGGCTTAAAAGATATTTATAAGGTATATCCTGTAATGTCTATTACAGAATATACCAAACTGATGTATGATGAAGCGGCCCTGAGGGCGAATGATCCTTCTGTGGATGTTGCGAAACGAAATTTGCTGACAGAGCAGGAACGGGCTTCCTATGTTTTAGAGAACCAGATTGGCGACGGGCCTACCGACTGGCAGCAGGAAGCGCTCAGGAATGCAGGGATCTACAATGTGCAGCTTGGTATCTCGGGCGGGAAAAAGGACATAAGATATTATATTTCAGGGAATGTGCAGCAGGACCAGGGAATTATGAAGTACAGCGAAAATAATAAGGGGAATTTTAAGGTGCGTCTGGATGCGACTTTAAGTCCTAAGATCAGCGTAAGTGTGAACCTTAATCCGGCTTATACAAAAACGCAGAGGCCGGCTGCGAACTTTACCGATTATTATCGTTTTTATTCCTTCCTTCCAGCTTATCATACCGCTTTTACTGCTGCGTTTGCAAACCAGAATTCGCAGTGGGCTGATATTAAGGCAGGCGACTGGGCGCAGGCCAGGCATTTTAATGACCTGTATTACTCAGGCCTTATGCCCGACGGAAGTTTCTGGAGCAGTTCAACTGTACTGGATCCATGGTCTACGAGCAATAACAGCCCGCTATCTATCGCCGCACGGGAAACCCGGAATTCGACAACCTACCGCATGCTTGGCGGGGGAGATATTTCTTATAAACTAGCCAAAGATCTGGTATTTAAATCTTCTATCAATGGTTATTATACTCAAAGAGAAGATCTTACCCTCACAAGAAGCAACGCCCGGAAAGATGGCGATGTGAACAGCGGCGAACAGCATACCTCGAAAACAATCAATATATTATGGGAAAATACCCTGAATTATAATCATCAGTTTGGCAACCATAATATTACAGGTTTACTGGGATATACTGTGGAAAAGAACACGCAGGATGAGTCTAATATACTGGCACTTGATTTTCCTTCAGATAATTTTGAAACGCTGAGCCAGGCAGCCCAGATCAATCAGCCTTCTACGTATACTTCAAGAATCCCGACAGGACTAATATCTTACCTGGGGCGTTTTACCTATGATTATAAAGGGAAATATCTTTTTTCTACCAGCTTGCGTACGGATGGCAGCTCTATGTTTTCTGAAGGCAATAAATGGGGATGGTTTCCTTCTGTTGCCGCGGGATGGCGTTTGAGCGAAGAGTCTTTTATGAAAAGCACCGAAAAATGGCTTAGCAATCTTAAATTAAGGGCCAGCTATGGAGCAACAGGGAACAACAGGATCGGTAATTTCTCCTACCTCGATTTGTTATATGCAAGTAATTACTCGTTTGGGCAGGGTACAGGTACCGTAAATTTAGGAGTTTCGCCAAACGGAGAAACCCTGGGGAACCCGCTCCTTACCTGGGAAAGTACTTACGAGTATAATACAGGGCTTGATCTTGGCCTGCTGAAAGACCGGATAAACCTGTCGGTTGAATACTATACTTCTCAAACCGATAAGCTGCTGCTGCAACAGGCAACGATGTCTTTTTCAGGGTCTGACGCTCATTGGAATAATATAGGAAAGGTCAGGAATAACGGCCTGGAGGTGGAGCTTTCCTCTAATAATATCCGGTCGAAAAACCTGCAGTGGACCACGAATCTTAATTTTGCTGCCAACCGGAACAAACTGCTGAAACTGGGCGGAGAGCCTTTTCAGTATTCATACGGTGAGCGGAATGAGATCTATGCTGCTATTGTAGGTCAGCCATCCATTCAGTTCTTTGGATACAGAGCAACCGGAGTATGGAACTCGCAGGCAGAGATAGATGAAGCCGTCAACGGTGGTTCCACATCCGTCATTCAAAATTATTTTCAGGCAGGCGGGCTTAAACTGATGGACCTGAACGGGGACAATGCAATTGACGAGAATGACCGTATGGTGCTTGGTTCTCCCTTTCCTGATTTTACCTGGGGGATTACTAATTCTGTTAAATACAGGGGTTTTGATCTGAGTGTTTTACTCCAGGGTTCTCAGGGAGGAAAGCTTATAGACGGCGACGCCTATTATAATGAAACGAAGAAGCTGAATAAGAATTTCACTGCAAACCGCTGGGTAAGCCCCGCCAATCCGGGAGATGGTAAAACGCCTTATTACTCTAACGGGGCGGATATGATGCTGACCGATTATGTTATGGAAGATGCGTCTTATGCCTACCTGCGTAATGTTATTCTCGGGTATACGTTCCCGATGTCTGTAATGAAAAAGGCAAAGATCAGTTCTCTCCGGTTGTATGCCTCGGCTGATAACGTGCTCTTTATTACAGGCAACTCTTTCCGTGGAATAAATCCTGAAGCCAGGGTGACATCATCAGCTTATTCTTCGCCTTTAGTCAGCGGATATCAGCGTGGGGGCTTTCCTGTAAACCGTACGTTTACATTTGGCCTTGATATTAATTTTTAAGGTGTGGTTTTTTAAGAACAGAGATATGAAAAAGATTAAATATATCCTCGCAGGAATGATCCTTGTTAACGGATTAACTGCCTGTAAGAAAATAATAGACCTTGATCCGGTTTCCAATGAGGTGGTTACAAATTACTATCATAATTATTATGAGGTAAACAATGCCCTGACCGGTTGCTACAGCGGACTGCAGGCGCCTCTGGTAACAGAATGGATGGTCACTGAATTGCGGACGGATAATTCAAAACAGGCTTCGCCCAACAGCAAATCAAATGCAAATATCGAACTGAACGCCTTTAATATGTATACCCAGAGCTCACAGCATCAGCAGGTTTATAATTACTGGATCAGCGTATACAGAAATATCCGCAGCATTAATTATGTTCTGAAGAGCCTTGGTGTTGGCTATAATTCTGAAAGCGGCCAGTTGGTATTCGGAGAGGCAGCAGCGCAGATGACCGATGCCGAAAAGGACCAGCTTGCAGGTGAGGCTTTATTCCTGCGCGCCTACCATTATTTTAACATGGTACGTCTGTTTGGAGGGGTTTTCTTGCTTACCGAGCCCGTGATCCCATCTGAAGCAAAGCAAATTAACCGGTCGTCTGTGGATGATTGTTATAAACTGATCGTTGCCGATCTGCTTGCTGCAGAGGAAAGGCTCCCTTCTGCTAAGTATGATGCCATTCCTTCTGTTGATCTCGGGCGCGTTAACGCCTGGTCTGCAAAGGCGCTGCTGGCTAAGGTTTATCTTACGCGGGGCAGCAAGGGCGATGCTCTCCCCCTGCTCAACGATGTAATCAACAATAGTGGTTACGGATTGGAAAGCTCGTCCAGCCGGGTATTTTCTATCAGCAATGAAATGAATAAGGAGATCCTTTTTGCTGTAAGGTATAAGGCTGGCAGCCTTGGTCTGGGTAACCCGATGGCGAATTATTTTGCGCCTACAGGAAGTGGTGATGCTATTGTAAATGGTGATGGCAGCGGATTTAATTACCCTACTACAAACCTGAGCAATGCGTATAAAACCCCTGCATCAGGAGCATCCGACAGCCGTAAGGCAGTAAGCATTGGTACCTATGGTTCTAAATTATATGCAAAGAAATTCTGGTCGGAAGTTCAGGTTAAGTTTGATGCAGAAAATGATTTTCCGGTGATCCGTTTTGCTGATGTCCTTCTGATGAAAGCAGAAGCGACGGGTTTTGACGGAGCTTCCGGTACCTCGGTAGGAATTATTAATCAGATCCGGGCACGCGCAGGAGCGGGTGTGTATACTTCGGGTACATTCAGCACTGGTTTTTACCAATACCCTGCCAGCGGAACGGATGCAATTACCGACGAAGAAAAGTTCCTTGCTGCTTTATTAAATGAAAGAAGGCTGGAATTTGCATTCGAAAATCAGCGGTTTTTCGATCTGGTACGTATGGGGCAACTTATTCCGGTAGTTCAGGCCTATTACTCTTCAGAATATTCATCCCATTATAAAAAGTATATTCCGGCAATCACCCTGGCAGAACTTCAGGCAAATGTTATCCCCGAACGGTTTTTGCTGCCAATTCCGCAGAAGGAAATTGATACTAATGATCAAATCCATATTGAACAGAATCCAGGCTATTAAAACTGATATTATGAGACTGATATTTAAACCATATATATGGGTACTGATGCTGGCAACGGTTTTTTCGGCATCGTGCAAAAAGGATGATGGTATACAACAGCCAGGTTCGCTTATTGCAAAAGACTATGTTTATAATCTTGCGACGGGGAATTTTTATCCCGATACTGCATTAAGCGCACAGATTACCTCGCCAGGAGGAATAAAGTTCGTTTACTGTTACCTGCTCCGCAGCAATGCTGCCGACTCGCTGATCTATGTGGGATACCCTCAAGCCGGCGATGAGGCTGATTATACCTTTAACATTTCCGCCGCTTCATTCCCTTTTAGCAGCATTGATCATGTAAGAGGAGTAAAGGTAATGGTAAAACAGGCTGACAACAGTTCGTTCGAAGGATTTGTTAAGATCGATATTTACGATCCTTCCAAACCTTTTCTTACGGATTTTCCGCTAAACATCTCTCCGGATCTGAACGGAGGCACTACTGCTGTTACGGGGACAGTTACCTCAGAAAGCGGCATTGCAAAAGTGGATGTTTACGACGACTATCAGACAGAAGGAACTTACGTTTTGGTGCAAAGTCTTACCGATCCGGCCGGTTCAAAAAATTATACTTTGAACTACGAGTATACTTATCGTAAGGCAGCCCAGCATTTAAAGGTTGCAGCTACCGATATTTACGGACAGACGATGGAGACTGTGATAGACATGCCGGTTGACATTAATACATTCAAACCTAAATTTGTTGATTTCCCAGCCAGCATAACGCCCGACCTTACTGGGGGAACGACCAGTGTAAACGGAAAGATCACTTCTGTTACAGGACTGGCAAAGATTGACGTGTATGATGATTATGACGGAACTTACGTACTGGTTCAAAGTCTAACGGGCTTAAATAATTCCAGAGATTATACCTTTGATTATAGCTACGCTTATCGTAAACGGGCGCAGAATCTGAAGATAATTGCTACGGATACGGATAATCTGCCGACTGAATTAGTTATTCCTTTGAATGTGACGTATCAGACGGAAGTATACAAAGACGTAATTATGTCGGGTCAGTCGGGCACTGCAGGGAGCTTTTTTGACATCTCTAACGCAACCGTATTTGGAAATTGCGAGATAAGCGGAAATGAGGATAAACTTGATTTTCTGATTTACTGTAGTTCTGCAGGTGTACTCTCGTTCTATAGTCCGACCAACACATCAAGTGCTGCTTCCAGTTACAAGTGTAACGGAACATCCTGGTCGCCTGTAACATCAGATCTGAAAGCAACACGATTCAGAGTATTACTTCCAGGAACAGCGGTTTACGACAATATATATGCCTTGTATAATTCAGGGGATATTGAGACTTTGGACGATAGTTTCTTTACTGGTATTTCCGTTCCGGGGAGCAGCTCAACTAAGTTTGACGCCACTGTGGCACCTGCAGCAAATATATTTAATCTTACAGCAGCCTATTTGATCTGGGTACGCATACCACAGGCAGGTGGAACTAATAAAAATTGTCTGCTAAAGGTTAAGGAAGTTAATATAAATACAACAACTCCCGGCTTGTCGACTATCAAATTTGATATTATTGTTCAAAAATAGCCAGTGTAAAAGGGTGTCCTTCTAAGAGGCCGGGCACCCTCTTTTTTTGATGAAGGGAATAAAAAAAGTTATTATATGAGAGGATATATTGTTATTTCAGCTTTTTTGGCATTCTGGTTAAATGCATCCGGACAACCTAAGCAGGTAAACAATCCAGCAGCGCTGAAAGCAGCGGTTACTGCAGCTCAACCAGGTGATGTGATCACTCTTGCTGACGGCGAATGGAAAGACGCAGACCTGGTACTTAAGGGAAAAGGCAGTGCATCCAGGCCGGTTATTATCCGGCCCCAGACCCCGGGAGGGGTAATTCTCACGGGTAACTCTTCACTTCGTATCGGCGGTGAATATCTGGTAATAAAGGATCTTCATTTTACCAATGGCAATGCAGGCGCGCGGGATGTTATTACCTTTCGCACAGATAATGATCATCTTGCAAACCATTGCCGTATTACCGGCATTGTCATTGACCACTACAGTCAGCCCGAACGTTTTAAGAACGACAACTGGGTGGTTTTATGGGGGAAGAACAACAGGGTAGATCACTGCACCTTTGAAAATAAAATGAATGCGGGACCTGCTATGATCGTAGAGCTAAACGATGAGCGCAGCCAGGACAATAATCATAGTATCGACAGTAACTATTTTAAAGGCCGCCAGCGATTGGGGTCAAATGGAGGAGAAACCATCAGGGTAGGGGTATCCCGTTATTCCCTGACTGCTTCACGCACTAAAATAATGTATAACTATTTTGAGCGCTGCAATGGCGAGGTCGAAGTGGTATCAGTTAAATCGGGAGAGAACCTGATAAGCTTTAATACTTTTTTTGAATGCGAAGGCAGCCTTGTGTTGCGCCATGGCAGTAAAAATATTGTAGAAGGAAACCTGTTTTTTGGAAATGAAAAACCCTTTACGGGAGGGGTAAGAGTAATAAATCCGGGCCATAAAGTTTTTAATAATGTATTTAAGGATTTAAGGGGTACAGATTTCCGGGCACCTCTGGCGGTGATGAACGGAGTCCCCAACTCCCTTATTAACCGGTATTACCAGGTTAAGGATGCCGACATTCATCATAATACCTTTATTAACTGCAGCAGCATTCTCTTTGGTGCAGGCAGAGATGCAGAACGGACACTGGCGCCGGAAAATGTTCAGTTCAGGAACAATCTCATTGTTGCCCCTGCTGATTCTGTATATAAAGATAATAATGGAGGAAGCGGCATTATCTTATCCGGTAACGGAATCGCAGACATTCCTGCTGCAGATCTGCCCCCCGGTTTTAAAATTTTGAAGGTAAAAAGCAAAATGGTAAAGCAATTCAATCTGCCCGGGCCTGTTTCTGATGCCGGTGCACCTGTTCTTAAACTGCCGTTAACAGGGCGGGCTGCTTCGGGAGCAAAGTGGTGGAGGTCTCAGCCTGAAGAGACCGCTTTTAAAGGAAAAAGAATTTCCGTTCCGGTTTCAGACAGCAGGAGACTGCCCGAAATTGTATCTGCTGCTGCTGCCGGTGATACGATTGAATTAAACTCAGAGGGTAATTATGAGATCGGCAAAGAGATCCATGTATCAAAGTCCCTGGTAATTACTGCAGCAGAAGCTCTGAAGAAAAGGCCGCTGCTGGTAAGCATTTCAGAAAAAGGGCTTCCCGGTTTTATCGTGATAGATGAAGGAGGGGAATTGGAAATAAGGGGAGTAGCGTTTGCGGGTACTTTTAAAAATTATGGCGATGTGAGTGCGGGTATAGTAACCACGTCTAAATCAATGGTATTACACTATAAATTAAAAGTTGACAATTGTGAATTCTACGATTTTAACGAAAGCTCTTTTGCCGGGATCAAGGCTCTGAAAAGTACATATGCCGATAGTATTATGGTGCGCAACTCTGTCTTTAGAAATATCTCGGGAAGCGGGATCGATCTTTCAGCGGAGAAAGATGATAAGGGGACTTATAATTCGGAATATACCATTATTGAAAACTGCGTTTTTACAAATATTTTAGGATCGGCTCTCAATCTCTACCGGGGTGGAAATGATGAAAGTACGCTCGGTCCCTTTTTAACGATCGACCACTGTACTTTCAATGAGGTGGATAACAGGGAGCAGGGGGCAGTCCTTAGGCTATTGGGAGTACAAAATGCCTCCATTACCAATTCTGTCTTTTCTTTCAGCGGACAGGGCGGGCGATCTGTTCAGTTCCAGGAGTCGCGCTATGACAAACTGAACGTAGATTATTGTAATTTATATCATTCCGGCGGGATCGATTCATTTTATGGCAGAGTTTCCGGCAGGAATATTTATAACACTGACCCTCAGTTTATCGACCCCCAGTCCCGGAATTTTAACTTAAAAGCAGGTTCTTCCCTTGCAAATAAATCTTCAGACGGCAATTTCCCAGGAGCCCGTCTGTAGTTTGTATTACGAATGCGGAACTGTAAATAAAACCAATAAACAGGCTATAAGTAATTCAATAAATAATATATGAACGTTAACCGGAAACTGACAGCAAATTACAAACAATTAATTTCTGTTAGTCGTTATCCGGCCACTAATAACTCCTAAAAAAATCACCATGAGATCAGCTATATTACTCCTCTTTCTTGCTTCTGCCGCATGTTCAAAAGGCGAAAGCAGCACGAATATTAAAGAAAAAACAGAAAAGGATAATGAGCAGGGGGACACTGCCAAAATATATCCGGCCCGGGTACTGAATCTTACTAACTGGAAACTGACCCTTCCGGTGAACACGGAGCATTCGGGCGATCCGGATGAAATAAAACAGCCGGAACTGAATACATACACAAGCGACGATTATTTTCACCTGAATGCTGCAAAAAATGCGGTGGTGTTTCGTGCCAATACAGGAGGCGCTACTACAAGCGGTTCCAATTTTCCACGCTCTGAACTTCGTGAAATGCTGAACAATGGAAAGACATCAGCCGCGTGGTCGTCGTCAGAAGGAACTCATACCCTCTTTATTGATCAGCGCGTTACCCACCTGCCTGATGTGAGAAAGCATATCGTGATCGGCCAGATCCACGATGCTGATAAATATGTTATCTTTTTCAGGCTTGAAGACCATAAGCTTCTGATATCAGTGAACGGAGGCGACCGGGTGACTCTTGACAACAATTATATGTTGGGAACGCGCTTTAATGTAAAGTTTGAAGTATCGGGCGATAAGACGAAATGCTACTACAATGGCGACCTTAAATATACCTTTGAAGGTCATTTTGCCGGAGCCTACTTTAAAGCAGGTGCCTATGTTCAATCATCCTGTAAAGGGGCTAAAAAGGTAGAAGGCGAGTTATGCAGCGCATATGGAGAAGTGGAGATCTTTGATGTGTGGACAAAGCATGAGTAATTAACTGCAGTGTTTTTTAAGGAGCGGCGAAGAGAAAAATACCTTCAGATCATTTTCTCTTTGCCACATTCTTTCTAATTTAGCAGGCTGTAAGCATTTAATATGCAAAACAGTCTGAAAAAGTTTTTCAGCTTTACCAAAAAAGAGCTGAACGGCCTGCTGGTATTCTGTTTGCTGCTGATGTTGGTATTGACCGTACCCATGGTGGCTTCCTGGTTTCAGCCGCCAGAGGTGTATCATCATGAGCAGTTTAAAAAAGAAATTGCTCAGTTCAGGGCTTCTGAAAGAAGCGGGGCCCCGGGATATTCCAAAATAAGAGAGGTTGTTGAGGGCGAAGTTTCCAGCCCTGTCTATTTCAGGTTTGATCCCAATAATCTTCCGGAGGCCTCCTGGCAAAAGCTGGGCCTCTCTGTCAGACAGATCCGGGTAATTAAAAATTATGAGGCAAAGGGAGGAAAATTCTGGAAGAAGGAGGATCTGAAAAGGATCTATTCTATAAGCGAGGATGATTACAGGCGATTGGAACCATATATCGAAATTCCTGGAAAAGAATTTGATAAAGGGGCTTTTTACCGGAAAAATGAGCGTAACTTCTCTTCGCCTGGTCACTTTACGGTAATGGTAGAACTAAATTCTGCCGATTCTGCTCTGCTTGAAACTATAAAGGGGGTAGGTCCCGTTCTTGCCTCCCGGATTATGAAATACCGCGAAAGGCTGGGCGGCTTTTACCGTAAGGAACAACTGGCGGAGGTTTACGGAATTGACTCTGTCCGTTACTCCTCCATTGAAGGCCAGGTAGAGGTAAACGCTTCTTCCGTGGTTAAACTTAATGTAAATACGGCATCTTTTGACGACCTTAAAAGGCACCCCTATCTTACTTACAAACAGATGAATGCCATTATTCAATACCGTAAACAGCACGGACCTTATACAGGCATTCAGGATCTTCAAAAAATTGCTATCCTGAACGACGAAATTTTGCGTAAAATTGCGCCTTATTTAATTTTCTGATGATTAGTGACCGACTGAAATCCGTAATACGCGATATCCCTGATTTTCCAAAGCCTGGTATCATCTTTAAAGATGTAACCCCCATTTTTAAAGACGCCCAGCTTTGCACCGAAGTGACAGAGGCATTTATAGAGCAACTGAAAGGTACACCGGTTGATGTGGTGGCCGGGATCGAAAGCCGGGGCTTCCTTTTCGGACTGATGCTGGCCAACCGGCTGGGGGTTCCGTTTGTTCCGGTCCGTAAACCCGGGAAACTTCCTTTCAGTATTGTAAAGAAAGCGTACGAACTTGAATACGGCTCTGCATCTATTGAGATCCATACAGATGCCTTTGAGCCCGGGAGCCGTGTACTAATTCATGACGATCTTCTGGCTACAGGCGGGACTGCAGAAGCTGCAGGAGAACTTGTTACAGAGCTTGGTGGAATAGTAGCAGGTTTCGCGTTTGTGATCAACCTTGACTTTCTTAAGGGCAAAGAGCGGTTGCGTGCTTTTTCGGACAATATTATTACCCTGACAGATTATTAACGGCGGAGCAGGAACAGCCGGGAGGGCGGCGCGTTGCACGATCTTGTGGCATAAGGCCGGAATTCCGATCAATCTGTTTCAAAGTCTGGCAGGACAATGCGGGGACAGACAAGACGGAAGTTTGTCATTCCGGCAGGCCGCAATCAGCCTGAAAGCAGGAACAAGGGAAAAAAAATAAAACAAGCCTGGGGCATCCCGTATCAAATACCTGATAAAAAAAAACGGCTTCTTTTTAAGAAACCGTTTTCATCAACCAAACTAACTCAAAACAAAAATCAATATGCTATAAATAAAATGTAATGCAATAATTATTACCGTTACAAAAATGCAGGTTATAACAGCTTTTTTATATGACTAAGATCAAACATGGAAAAGATTGATATCATATATTTTCAGGGGACTGCCCGAAGAACATTTTAAATGGGAGGGCCTGCCGGTAGCAGACCACCCTGCTGCCGGGCTGCCGGCCCGCCGGCTTTCCATTTTCTGCACATTTTCCCGAAGCCGTCCGCCAGAGGGGTCGGCCGATAGTCGAACCTGCCTGCCAGCCGTCCGGAAGCGTTCTGCCAGACCGCTGCCAGATGACAACATGCCTGCATCATCAGCGTAAATAAAAATGCAATTAATTGATTTAAGTTATTGAGATTTTACATATCTTTGCAGTCCTTAAAAAAAGAGAGGAGGTATCAAGCATATGATTATTATCAACGTAAAAGATGGCGAATCACTGGATAAAGCCCTGAAGCGCTTCAAAAAGAAATTTGAAAAAACCGGAGTACTTAGAGAATTACGAAGCCGTCAGGCTTATGAGAAGAAATCTGTGGCTCGCCGTAACGTAGTTAAGCGTGCGGTATACAAACAAACCCTCAACCAGGATATTCTTTAAATTTCTTCATAAATTTTTTTGATTTGAAACTATTTGTATATTGCCTTTGTGATATGCAAATAGTTTTTGATGTTTATAGAGCAGTTTGGAAATTATCTTAAATACGAAAAACGCTATTCTGAGCACACCATAGGTGCGTATCTTAAAGATCTGGAACAATTTGAAAAATTCTTGTCCGCAAAGGAGTTGAATTTTTCATCAGTGAAGTATTCTGATGTTCGTGAGTGGATAGTAGATCTGATGGATGATTCGGAGGCAAGAACAATTAACCGTAAATTGTCTGCTCTGCGGAGTTTCTATAAATTCCTGAACCGGGAAAAACTAACTGAAGTTAATCCTGTATCCCTTGTAAAAGCCCTTAAAATTCCAAAGCGGCTGCCTGATGTTGTTCCTGTGGCTGGAATCAATGCATTGCTTGACAGTGACGATGTTTTTTCGAATGATTTTACCGGTTTGCGTAACCGGCTGGTAATTGAACTGCTATTCGGGACTGGTATCCGGCTTGCTGAGCTAATTTCCATGAAAGACAGCGATGTTAATATTTACGAGCAAAGTATACGGATTACAGGTAAGAGGAATAAGGAAAGAATAGTTCCTGTGAGTGCAACACTAACTCAGCTTATTGTTCGTTACATTAATGAGAAAAAAGAAGTGGGACAACGGGATATTTCTCCGGTTTTAATACTGACGGAGGAGGGGAAACCCGCCTATCCGAAGCTGGTTTACCGGATCGTGAAGAAATATCTTTCGTATATTACCACAGCGGGAAAAAGAAGCCCGCACGTATTACGTCATTCATTTGCTACCAGCTTGTTAAATAATGGAGCCGATTTAAATGCAATAAAAGAGTTACTTGGGCATGCCAGTCTTGCCGCAACCCAGGTCTACACGCATAATTCTGTTGAAAGACTTAAAATGATTTATAAACAAGCCCATCCAAAGGCTTAAAAAAAAGGAGGAAAAATGAGAATAACTGTTCAATCCATCCATTTCAGTGCCGACAAGAAGCTGTTGGCCTTTATCCAGAAAAAAGCAGATAAGCTGGACCAGTTTTTTGACCAGATTATTAGTGCAGAAGTCTATCTTAAACTGGAAAAAACTGAGGACGAGCAAAATAAAATTACGGAAATTAAGCTTATACTTCCAGGCAATCAGTTATTTGCCAAGGAACAATGTAAAACTTTCGAAGAAGCTGCTGACCTGGCTATTGAATCATTGAGGAGGCAGGTTGACAAACATAAGGCAAAAGCCAAGGCTATTTTAAGTAATCATAAAACAGAAGCTGCGCCATTAGTGGCTGACGAATGATCAGATATAACAAGCGCTCGTGAACACCTGTTTTGAATCTGTGTTCACATTAAATTCCGGCGGTTTTTATACCGCCGGAATTTTTTTGAAAAAAATTTTGTTGCAAGGGTATTTTGTGTAGATTTGCAATCCCTTTTGGAGAGGTTCTAAACAAAGAATTTAGCAGGAAGGGAGTGTTCTTTAAAAGTTTATATTTACAATAAAATATCAAAAAAAAGTCTTACCTTTGCAGGCCTTTATTCAACGGAATAAGGTGAAGAAAAGATAAGAAAATAAAAGCCTCCTTAGCTCAGCTGGTAGAGCAACTGACTTGTAATCAGTAGGTCATTGGTTCGATCCCGATAGGAGGCTCCGGATTTGTAGTTTTAGATTTGTGGATAGTATCCGGTAAATATAAAAATGCATGTCGGGCCGGGGAGATACCAGAGCGGTCAAATGGGACGGACTGTAAATCCGTTGCTTCGGCTTCGAAGGTTCGAATCCTTCTCTCCCCACGGATACGGTTTTAGATTTATAGATTGCGGTTTACAAAGTACCGGAAGTTTAAATCTTCGATTACGGTTAGGTGTTAGCGCAAATCGTAAATCTGAAATCGTAATTAAAAGTAAATAAGCGGAAGTAGCTCAGTTGGTAGAGCGATAGCCTTCCAAGCTATAGGTCGCGAGTTCGAACCTC
>JAATFW010000292.1 GCA_015654985.1 Sphingobacteriales bacterium
CCTCTTGGACCAAAAGACAATTCACCGACAAAAGACGCTTTTCCCGTTGTTTTTTTAAGCGCCACATCAATCATACCCAATGAAATAGAATTATTATCACTGTCAAAATAAGTTGGAATATTGCCCGCTCCTCCTTTTAGTCCGGCAAAGTCATACTTATAATAAGCGTCAACCGATCCTGAAATTTCCAGGGGAGTACTGGTACTGTCCTGAGCCTGAGCAAAGCCGGCCGCTGCTAACATTGATACAGCAGAAAAGAGTCTTTTTAAAAGTGTTGCCATAATTTAATTTTAATCGTTAAAAGGTTTACTGATAATATTTTTTTACTAATACATACTACTGGCTTTTCCTCCTCTTAATTTTCATTTTACAGAAAACACAGAAGAAAATGTAATAACATAAAGACTATACCGGAGCTTTCCGTGCTGGAAAAACGACCTCCCCCTCCGGTATTACCGCAAAAATTCCTGAACTTAAATTGATTAATAAGTTGATCTGCCCCATAAACTAAAAGATTAGATATAATTGATACTTTATTTATTCAAAAATTGATAATTAATGGATAATTATTTATATAAAGAGTAATTTTAAGTATGATTTATGATAAAAATAATAATTCAAAACGAATATTCCTATTTTTTTACAAAAAAATTTACCTTACTCCAAAAAATATCATAAATAATTTTCAAAAAAATACCACTTTAATAACAATACGAACACAACGACAAGTATTATATGAAAATAATGATTAAAAAAACAAAAAAACCTGAATAAACCTGTAGTTTTACAAGGTACCCCACGGAAATTATAAAAAGAAGCAATAAACATGGAGGTATTGAACAATCGCACGGCTCTCATCAAAATCCGGATTTACCTGCACCAATCCAGCTGCTTTATTATATAATCGAATTAAATGTTCCTACACCCGCGAAAAGAAGTTGAGGCAATGAAAAGCCTTACTTCGATGCTGAAAGAAACTGTAATGAAGTTTGATTCCGATGGTGACGGAGTTTCTGCAACTCCTAATTCAGGTTCCCGCTTATATAGTCAAACTTTCTTTGGCTAAATTGTATTATACTGACTATGAAACCACCATAAGTATTTGCAGGAGTTTACGAATCAAATGAACTTAGTGAAGCGCTCTCCTGAATATTCTTAAAAGCAAACAATAGAGTGATAGATAAGGTGCTCATGATAACTTTTATTATCTATTATCACTTAAAAACAAACATTCAATGAAAATTTACACCTTTAAATTCACTCAAAAATTACCTGCAGGTTTAGATAAAGCATGGGAATTTTTCTCTTCTCCCTTTAATCTGACAAAGATTACCCCTTCTCTTGGATTTGTCATCACCAGCGACCTGAGCACAGAACAGAAAATGTATCCTGGAATTTTAATCTCCTATACGGTAGCACCATTGTTTGGAGTTAAAATGAATTGGCTCACAGAAATTACACATATCGAAGAAAAAAAATATTTCGTAGATGAACAGCGTTTTGGTCCTTTTGCCTTATGGCACCATCAGCATCATTTTAAAGAAGTTCCCGGCGGCATTTTAATGGAAGATATTCTGAATTATGCTATTCCTTATGGATTTATTGGAAAGATAGTTAACAAAATAATAGTTCAGGACAAAATACTCGATATTTTCAAAATAAGAGAGCAAAAAATAAAGGAGGTCTTTCCAGATAACGTTTAATGAGCTTTTCATTAAGCCGTCCTCCTCAACAATTAACCTTCTTTATCCGGCAAACCTGCTTCCCTGTACCACTTCTCTTCTCTCCAGTTCCTTATCAATATAGCTTTGTATCCCCGATTTTTTTAATCCCCAGTTTGGAGCTATCAAAAGATCGTAATCAGAAATTCCAAACAAACGCTGTATGATGATATCTGGACGTAACAAAGGAATGAACTCAGCAAGGAAATCCGTATATTCATCCAGGGAAAATAACTTGAAGGGATTTCTTTTATACTGAACACCCATAATCGAACCTTCAACAATATACAGATGGTGCAGTTTCACAAACTTTATATGCGAAAAACGGTTGATCTCATCAGCATAACGCAGCAACATCTCCCGGCTCTCCCAGGGAAAGCCAAAAACGGTATGGACACATACATCCAACGGCGAGTTTTCCACAAGACACAGGGCTCGCTCCAGTTCTTCATGTGTACATCCCCGGTTTATCCGTTGCAAAGTTTCATTATAAATTGATTCCATGCCCATTTCAAGATCTACATCAAGCCCTCTCCCCGCATAACTTTCGAGCAGGGCAACCTTTTCTGCATCGATACAGTCGGGCCGGGTACCTACCGACAAGCCAACTACATCGTCCGGACAGACACTCAGAGCCTCATCATACATCATCTTCAGATAATGAGCCGGAGCATACGTATTGGTGTTAGGCTGAAAATAAATAATAAACTTATCTGCTTTATATCCCTTTACCGCACGCTCTATTCCCTTTTCTATTTGTTCGCGGACAGAGGGAGTTTTCCTTGATACTTCCGGAGTAAAAGAGTCGACATTGCAATAAGAACAGCCTCCAAATCCTTTACTTCCATCACGATTTGGACATGTAAAGCCTCCATCTGCGATAATCTTAAATACGCGCTTACCTTCATATTTATTTTTGAGGTATGCTCCGTAATTATTGTATGTCTTATATCCAAAATCCACCTTCATCTTTTAATAGTATAATTTGCCGGCTCAAAGCGATCGTAAATGTATCCAGGGGACGCAAAGATACAGAATCTAAAACAGTTTGAGGATTTCGTCCTTAATTGCTTAGTTGCAGATAATCTGAAGACAATGGGAGTTTACTGCAAAATCCAACTGCAAACTATTTATCAGGAAAGGTTGTTCTATTTTAACTGATATCTATATACCTTTATGATCTATTATCACATAACACCAGAAACAACCGGTTGTCTGAAGCTGGGATTTTACTTCATGCAGCTTCCCGGCATGCAACTCACACCCTTAAACCTGCGGCTTTCATGAACTGGCATATAGGCTGCTCCGGGTTTCATTATAAACATTGGAAGGGCAGCTTCTACCAGACCGACCTGGCACAGAGTAAATGGTTTGATTATTACTGCAGGTTTTTTAATACGCTTGAACTGAATGTCACCTTCTACCGTTTCCCTCAATTATCCTTTTTAGAAACCTGGTTCAGGAAGAGTCCTGAAGATTTCCATTTTTCCGTGAAAGCGCCCAGAGCCATTACACATTATAAACAATTTTTGGGGACAACAGATATGCTTTCAGAC